>JAAYZL010000057.1 GCA_012514855.1 Clostridiales bacterium | reverse complement strand
CTGTGGCGTTGCGCGCCACGGCCGGAAATCCTGCAAGGAAGCGCGGACATGCCGCGCTCCTCGGCGACGTACATGCCGCCGCCTGCGGATTGAAAATGAAGGGGTTTCGACCCCTTCATTCATCCCCGAGGGAGGAGCGGTGTTTGTTGATGGTCTGAGCGGAGGGCCTCGCGTGAAGCCCTCCGCCCTTTTATTGTTCAGCCCCTGAGCCGCATGCCGATCTTGAGCGTCCGGAACAGCCTGTCCGCCGCGTCCGCAAACAGCGCGCGCGCATCGGCCATCGCCTGTTCGAGCGGCATCGGGCGATTGACGATCGGGAAGATCGACGTTTCCCCGATGCCGTAGAACGCGTCCGCCCCGTCGCCGATTCCGCCGACGAGGGCTACGACCGGGACGTTCCGCTCGCTGCAGCGCCTCGCGACGCCGGTCGGCACCTTTCCGAACTCGACCGACTGGCGGTCGATGCGCCCCTCGCCGGTGACCGCGAGGTCGCAGCCGTCCAAGAGCGCGTCGAAGCCGACCGCGTCGAGCACGGCGTCGATGCCGGGCCGCATCCGGGCGCCGAGCACGCCGCCGAGCGCCGCGCCCATGCCCCCCGCCGCGCCCGATCCGGGGAAATTCGAGGCGTCCCTCCCGAGCGCGTCCCGGAGCTTGCCCGCGTAGTGGATCATGCCGCCCTCCAGAATCGGGTACAGCTCCGCCGTCACGCCCTTCTGCGGGCCGTAGATCGCCGTCGCGCCGTCCGGTCCGAGCAGCGGATTTGTCACGTCGCAGATGACGGTGATCTCCGCGTCTTTCAGCAGCGGCGACAAGCCCTCGAAATCCACGCGGCCGACCCTCGCGAGCTCCGCTCCGGAGCCGACGAGAATATTCCCGTCCGCGTCGAAGAATCGCGCGCCCAGCGCCGAAAGCATCCCCATGCCGCCGTCGTTCGTCGCGCTGCCGCCGATGCCGATCAGGAGCCGCCTGACGCCGTGCGACAGCGCCGCGAGCATCATCTCGCCGGTTCCGAAGCTCGTCGCCTTGAGCGGATCGCGCTCCTCGGGCCGGACGAGCGGCAGCCCCGACGCGGCCGCCATCTCGAGCACCGCGGCCTCTCCCCCGTCGATCAGCCCAAACGCCGCGTCGACGGGCGCTCCGAGCGGCCCGGTGACGCGGACGACCTCGCGCGCCCCCCCGCAGGCGCGAAGCAGCGCGTCGACCGTCCCCTCGCCGCCGTCGGCGACCGGCACGGACAGGCAAAGGGCGCCGGGGAAATGCCTCCCGGCGGCGATTTCCAGAAGTTCCACGATCTCCAGCGCCGTCAGCGACCCCTTGAACGAGTCCGGCGCGAACGCGAATTTCATTGCGTCGCCCCCTTCATCCTGAGCACCAGAAAGCTCAGCGCGGCGCTTCCGATGAACAGCAGCGCGTCGAAGGCGAGCGACAGGCCGCCGCGAAAGCCCGGAAAGACCATGACCATCGACCCCAGCAAAAACCCGAGCACCGCGTAATAGGCCGGCCCGTGGAACTTCCGAAACAGCACCTCGACGAGCTTGATGATCAAGAGCGCCGTCACGGCGAAGCTCAGGCCGATGAACAGTATCGTCCTAAAGTCGAAGCTCGTCACCGCGACGAGCAGGCGCTCGTAGACGCCCATGTACATCAGGATGAACGACGAGCTGATGCCCGGCACGATCGTCCCGAACGCGAGCACCGCGCCGCAGACGAGCAGCCTGGCGGGGGTCAGCGGCGCGTCCGCCGCGACGACGGCGCGGTCGGACATGTACTCGAACACCGCGACGACGGCGATGCCGACGAGCGTCCAGAGCAAGTAGCGCAGCTTGAAGCCGCCCTCGTTCGCCTCGCCGATCAGCGCCGGGATGCTGCCCGCGACGAGGCCCAGGAACACGTACAGTATCGCGAACGGCCACTTCGCGATCAGCACCTTCATCGCGCCGCTGAAGCCGCCGACGCCGAGCAGCAGCCCGATCCCCAGCGGCAGCAGGAACACGAAGCTCCACGCGAAGCGCCTGCGAAGCTGAACGATCGCCTTGACCGACGGCTCGTAGATGCCGGACGCCGCCGCGAGCACGCCGCCGCTCAGCCCCGGCGTGATCATCGCGATGCCGATGACGACTCCGACGATCAGCTTCCGCAAAAAATCCTTCGCCTTCATCAGGCCGAACGCCTCTCTCCAGTCCCCGCGCTTCCACCCGCCGATGAGCCCCCTGCTATTCTTTTCCATACTTCTCCCTCACAAATTGATCCATCGCGTCCGCGACGCGGCGGGACACCTTGACGGCCTCGACGACGGTCTTCGCGCCGGCCACGACGTCGCCGGACGCGAACACGCCTTCGCGGGGCGTGCGCCCGCAGTCGCCGACAGAGACGAGACCCCTCGCATTTACCTCTATGCCGCTGGCCGACGAAACGATGACCGCGCGCGGCCCCTGCCCGACCGCGATGATCGAGGAGTCGACCGGCAGCAGCGCCTCCGTGCCTTCGATCTCGCATCGGGTCGTCGACCGTCAGGTTCGCGCCGATCGTCGTGTTCGGGATGCCCGCGGGCCCGGAGCCGATGATCGCGATGCGCCCGCGCTCGCGCGTCGACGCATGCGGCCGGAAGATGTTCAGGGAATGGTGATATGCAGCGCTCGATCGCGCCGATCTGCACCGGCGAACCCTTCTTCCCCAGCACGCAGTGGCCCTCGCACTGGTTTTCCCGCGGGCAGACGCGGCAGCAGGCGAGAGACAGCGGGCTGCTCTCAAACAGAAGCCGCCCGGCCTTCGCGATCTCGCTGTCGGGCAGCAGCCGGATCGCGTTGCGGATCGGGGTCCTGACCGGGCAGCCCGGGGAGCATATCGGGGTCCTGCACTGCTGGCAGCGCCGGGCGTCCTCAATGCCGTGTTTGCTCATATGCTCTCCTTTTGCCTGGGGGTGCTTCGCGCCTCATCCAGTATACCTCCCCGTCCCCCCGCCGTCAAGTTTTCCCGCCGCATTGCGGCAGAAAAAGCGCCCCGCTTTGCAGCGGAGCGCCTCGAATTCCGGGATTTACCGGGCCTTCTTTTTGTCGCCGATCGAGAGCAGCAGGTTCAGCAATATGCCGAAGATCGCCGCGCCCGCGACGGCCGGGATGCCCAGCCCGAAGAAGTTCAGCGTGCCGCCGAAGGCGTAATGCGTGCCCAGGCCGATCACCATGATGGTCGCGATGACGGCGATGTTCTTCGAGGAGAACATGTCGCACTTCTTGTCGATCAAAATCGCGATGCCCTGCGCGGCGATCGCGCCGAACAGGTAGATCTCGAGCCCGCCGATGACGGCCAGCGGGAGGCCGTAGATGACCTGAATCAGCGGCGTAAAGCAGGACATGATCATCGCCATGATCGCGGCGACCATCACGACCGGCACGCTGAACACGCGCGTGATGGCCATGGTGCTGATGTTCTCGCCGTAGTTCGTGCCGGCGGGTCCGCCGACGACGCCGGCGATCATGTCGCAGATGCCGTCGCCGATCAGGTTCCTGTCGAGCAGGCCGGCCATGTCGTACTTCTTCTTCGAGCCCTTCTCGCGCGCGACGTCGTTGACGTAGATGTCCAGCTGATAGACGTGCGCCGTGGACTCCGGGATCGTCGCGATCGCGATCGGCATGATCGCCGCGACCGCCGCCCAGGAGACCTTCGGCAGCGTGAACGCGGGCAAGGCGAAGAAGCTTCCGTTTCCGAGCTTCCAGGTGGACGCCGCCAGCACCTCCGGCGGCAGCGCGCGGAACAGGTTGAACTCGGGGCCGCCGATCACGCGGAACGCGACCGCCACGAGGCAGCCGACGACCGCGCCCAACAGGAGCGGAAGCTGGCCCAGAAAGCCCTTCAGGTATCTGGAAAAGATGACCGTGGAAAGCAGCGTCGAAAGCGACACGATCCAGACGATCTGCGACTGGCCCGCCGCGGGCGCGGCGTCGCCGAGCGCGCCGCCCGCGAGCGTCAGGCCGATGACCATCGCGACCGGGCCGGTGACCGAGGCGGGCAGTATCTTCTCGACGATTCCGCGCCCGGCGAACCGGACCAGAATGCCCGCGGCGACCGAGACGAGGCCCGACATGATGATGCCGAACTGCGCGATCTGTATGGCCTCGGGCGGCAGAATTCCGTTGACGGTCGCGAACCCCTGCGCCGCGGCTAGGCCGGCGACTGCGGACAGGTACGAGAAGCTCGAGCCGTAGTACATCGGAATCTTCTTCCCGGTGATCAGCGTGAAGCAGATCGTCGCCAGGCCGCTGGCAAAGATCGTCGTGGAGACCTGGAAGCCGGTGTAGAGGGCAACGGCGATGGTCGCGGGGAACATGACGACGACCTGCTGGAGCGCGTACAGGAGGAGTTTGCCAATCGGTGGCCGTTCATCGGGCAGATAGCTTGCTTTACTCATACTCTTCCCCTTCTCTTCTCTTGAATTGAAAGCGATCTCCTGTCCGGCTTCGACTCCGGCAAGGCTCCGGCTCCCGCATTGCCGCACGGGACGCCGCCGGGGAATCCCCGGAGCCCTTCTGCTTTGCCCTCCCTGCGCAAAAAAATACCTTGCCGCGGACCGGCAAGGCACTCGATTCCACAGAACTATGCCCGTGTCATGGGTGTTTTGCCGGCATCTCTGTACCGGATTAAAAACATCGACCAAAGTTTAGACGATTTTTGTCACAATGTCAAGGACAAATTTATTAACAAAGTGTGCGAGCGGCGTCACGCATGGCATTGAAAAGGCTCCCCTTTATGAGAGCCTCGGCGTGTCGACAAAGTCCCCGCGCTGTCCGAGAAATGCAAGATTCCCTTATTTTTTGCGCTCCATCATATTCGCGAACGCCTCGGCCACGCGCGGGTCGAACCGCCCTCCGGCGCCCTTCCGGATGAAGTCGACGGCTTCCGAGGGATTTCCGCCGTCGAACACCCTGCGCTCGTAGGTCTCCGAGACGGCGATGATCCGGGCCGGGAGCGGAATCTCCTCGCCCTTCAGCCCCTTCGGATAGCCGAAGCCGTCCCACCGCTCCTGATGCGCGAGCACGGCCGGGGCCAGGTCGACCGTGTCGTCGAACGCGGTCAGGATGCGGTAGCCGACGATCGGGTGGCGGCGCACCTCGTTCAATTCCCGCTCGGTCGCGTCCGGGCCGCAGCTCAAAAGCGCGTGGTCGAGCGCGATCTTGCCGATGTCGTGCAGGTATCCGGCGTCCTTGAGCCTGCGCAGCTCCTCCGGGGGCAGGTTCAGCTCCCGCCCGAGCGCCTGGCAGAGCTCGCTGACGTTTTCGGAGTGCGCCTGTTCGCGCGGGTTGTCCGCGTGCAGCGCCTCGATGATCTCGCCGACGTTGAAGTTCGCCTCGCCCTCCTCGAGCGCCTTGTTCATGTACATGGCCTCCTCCGCCATGCCCAGCACCTGCGCGATGTCGATGCGCGGGCCGTCCTTGGACGCGACGCCCATCGAGATGCTGCCCCGGACGGACTTGATCCGCTCCTTCGAAAACTCCGCCTTGATGCGCTTAACGATCTCCCCGGCGTCCTCTGCGGCGGTGCGGGGGAACAGCAGCACGAACTCGTCGCCGCCCCAGCGCGCGATGATGTCGTCCGCGCGGCAGACGCGGCGGAACACCTGCGCGATGCGCTCGAGCAGCATGTCCCCGGCCGCGTGGCCGAAGATGTCGTTCGTCAGCTTGAGCCCGTTGACGTCCCCCATGACGATGGACAGCGGCAGGTTCCGCGCGGTGTCGAGACGCAAGAGCTCCTCGTTGAAGAACCGGCGGTTGTAGAGCCCGGTCAGCGCGTCGTGGAAGCCCAGGTACTCGATCCGCTCCTCGACCTCGCGCCGCTTGACCGCGTTCCAGACGCCGTTCATCAGAAGCGACAGCTCGTACACGTCGAGCTCGTCGTACTCTTCGGCCTTGTTCGCCATGCCGACGACCGCGACAATACGACCGTCGGACAGCACCGGCACCGAGACGAAGCGCTTGATGGGAACATGTCCCTCCGGGAATCCCTTCTTCAGCGGGTGCGGCGCCTCAAAGTCGTTCAATATGACCGGCTGCTTCGTGCGGACGACCTCGCCCCAGAAGCCGCTCGACTCCAATTTGTAGGCGCCCTTCAGGTCTTTGACGGCGCAGTCGCGCACGACGCTGCGCGTCCACGAATTGAGCGTGAAGAGCTGCTCTTGATCGTCGTAGAGGTATATGTAGCCGTAGACGCTGTCGGTCAGTTCCAGCGCCTCGTTGAGCACGAAGTCGAGCTGCTCGCGCGTGCTCGCAAAGCCGCGCGAGAGCGCGTCCGCGAGGATTTTGTGGCGGCGGTGCATCTGCTCGCGCCGCTTTTCCTCGGCGCGCTCGAGGGTCACATCCCGGATGATCGCGCCGATGCCGGTCTTCCCGTCGGGCAGCCGCACCGGGAACTTCACGCTCGAGAGCGACTGGCCGTTCCAGACGATCTCGTCGCGGACGGACGCGCCGCTCTGCTTTGCCGCGAGGTCGGTCTTTCTGCGCATCACGGCGAATTCCTCGGTCGACAGTTCGAAGTCCCCGCGCCCGAGTATGTCGCTCGCCGACCGATTGTAGAACCGCTCGACCGCGCGGTTGACAAACGCGTAGTTCAGATTTTCGTCCTTCAGGTAGACCATGTGCTCGGACGCGTCGAGAAACGCGTCCTGCAGCGCGCTGAATGTCTCGAATTTCGCGCGCACCACTTTGAGCTTTGCGCGGCTCTTCATGCAAAACCCGAGCAACAGCGCGAGCGCAGCGACCGTGAGCCCGCCCGCGGCGAGGGCGCCGATCGTCAGCCGGTTTTGACGCGGCTCCGCGATCGCAAGGTCGGCCTCGGCCGGCGCTCCGCGCAAGCACGCGATCATCAGGCAGAGGGCGATCGCCGCCGTCCATCTTTTCATCGGGAAGAGCATCTCCTTTGCCGGGAAATAATTCCTTCGACATTCTTTTCATTTTATCATAAGGGCAAAGCGACGCGATGTCAACCGTGATTTCTAGGCAACCGCTGATTTATTCGGCGGCGGGCCTGCCGGTCGCTTTTCCGCCCCCACTGTGTCGCTCATCCGGTCGCCGTAGCGCTGCTACGGCTCCCTTCCGGCTCCGTGTGGGGACGAAAAATCG
>JAAYZL010000056.1 GCA_012514855.1 Clostridiales bacterium | reverse complement strand
TCCGCGCCTCCGGCGGGCGCGCGGAGTTGACTTTGGTCGACGCGGTCTATACGGACGAGGCGCTGGCGCTCACCTGGACGGTGGAGGCGAAGGAAGAGGTCTGGATTTCGGACTGCGAGGTCTTCTTGGACGGGAGAGCGCTCGACTGGGATCTGGACGCGCCGACGATCAACGGCGCGAGGCTTCCGGAGGTCGCGGCGTCGTTCAACGCGCGGGAAATCCTGCTGCAAAGCGGCGAATCCATCGATTGCGGCGCGCGCTTCTCGCCCCGGCAGCTTCCGGAACGCGCGGAGATTGCGGTTGCCATCACCCTCGTCGCGGGGAGCGGCGAAAGCACCGACACATTGCGCGCGGACGCGAGCATCCAAAGGACGCATGTCGCAGTGCGCAGCGCGCTGCGAGACGGCGAGCCGCTGGAATATGCATTTCCGACCCATGTGCTGCGCATCACGCGGGCGGACATGACGCCGAAGCAGATCGACATTGAGGTGCAGTATATATTTGAGAACGAGGCGGCGGCGGAGGAATTCAGGGTCTCCCACATCACCGCTTACACCGAGGACGGCCCCGACACGGATTGGGCGCTGTACGCGCAGCCAAATTACGACGGAGGCACCCAATACGAAACCCGCGCGCTTGAGGATGGGCGGCCCATGTATCTTCAGCAATATTCCTATCGCATCGGCAAGCAGTATGACGAGATCACGCTGGTTCCCGGCGATCGGCACGAGGGGATGCCGATCATCCCGCCCGGCTACGCGGACAAGCCCCGCTGGGACGAGGCGATCACGCTCAAATTCAAATAGCGCACGATTTCCCATTGGGCCCCCGCGTTGCGCGGCGGGCCCTTTCGCTCGTTTTGGTAAAATAACGGTGCAGAATCCGTTGCCTCGCTTGATTTTAGGTGAAATATGGCTATAATAGTCGATAGGGAAATGGAAAAAGGAGTGTGTACCATGGCGATTGTTACCTCTGCCGAGATGTTCCGGAAGGCCTACGAAGGCGGCTATGCCATCGGCGCTTTCAACGTCAACAACATGGAAATCATCCAGGGCATTACCGAGGCCGCGATCGAGGAGAAGGCCCCGCTGATTCTGCAGGTGTCCTCCGGCGCGCGCAAGTATGCCAAGCATGTATATCTGATGAAGCTGATCGAGGCGGCGATCCTGGACGCCGGGCAGTCAGCGGGCTTCGACCTGCCGATCTGCGTGCACCTCGACCACGGCGACACGTTCGAGCTGTGCAAGAGCTGCATCGACGGCGGTTTCTCGTCCGTCATGATCGACGGCAGCCACCACTCCTTTGCGGACAACATCGCGCTGACGCGGCAGGTCGTCCAGTACGCGCACGACCGCGGCGTCGTCGTCGAGGGCGAATTGGGCCGTCTGGCCGGCATCGAGGACGCGGTCAACGTGTCCGCCGAGGACGCCTCCTACACCCGCCCGGACGAGGTCGAGGAGTTCGTGACGAAGACGGGCGTCGACTCGCTCGCGATCGCCATCGGCACCTCGCACGGCGCCTACAAGTTCAAGCCCGGCCAGAAGCCGCAGCTTCGCTTCGACATCCTCGAAGAGGTGTCCAGAAGGCTGCCCGGCTTCCCGATCGTGCTGCACGGCGCCTCGTCCGTCATGCCGGAGTACGTAAAGATGATCAACGAGAACGGCGGAAAAATGCCCGACGCCATCGGCATCCCCGAGGAGATG
>JAAYZL010000417.1 GCA_012514855.1 Clostridiales bacterium | reverse complement strand
CCGCGATGCGCTACACCGAGGCCAGGATGACCGAGCTCGCCGAGGTGCTCTTGCGCGACCTCGACAAGGACACCGTCGGCTTCCACCTGAACTTCGACGACACGCAGAAGGAGCCGGACGTGCTGCCGGGGCGGTTTCCGAACCTGCTCGTCAACGGCGCGAGCGGCATCGCGGTCGGGCTCGCGACGAACATCCCGCCGCACAACCTGAACGAGGTGATCGGGGGCGTCATCGCGCAGATCGACGAAGCGGACATCCCGGTCGAGCGGCTGATGGAGCACATCCCCGCGCCGGACTTCCCGACCGGCGGCGTGCTCTCCAGGGACGAGGAGCTCCTCGAGGCGTACAGAACCGGCCGCGGCAGGCTGCGCCTGCGCGCGAAGGTCGACATAGAGTCCGGGCCGTCCGGGCGGTCGCTGATCGTGATTTCGGAGATTCCGTATCAGGTCAACAAGGCGGCTCTGCTCGAAAAGGTGCTGAAATTGAGCGAGGAGAAGAAGTCGCTGCTCTCCGGCATCTACGACATCCGCGACGAGAGCGACCGGCAGGGCATGCGCGCCGTGATCGAGCTGAAGCGCGACGTGGACGCCGGGAGGGTCCTGAACGTACTGTATAAATATTCGGATTTGCAGGTGACGTTCGGCGTCAACATGGTCGCGATCGCGCATGGGAAGCCGGTGCAGCTGGGGCTCAAGGACATCCTTTCGCACTACATCCGCCACCAGAAGGAGGTCGTCACGCGCCGCACGCGCTTCGAACTGGAGCAGGCCGTCGCGCGCGCGCACATACTCGAGGGGCTGATCATCGCCGTCGACAACCTCGACGAGGTCATCGCTTTGATCCGCGCGAGCAAGACCCCGAAGGAGGCCCGCGAGCGGCTCGTCCAGCGCTTTCAACTGACCGAGATTCAGGCGCAGGCGATCCTCGACATGCGCCTGCAGCGGCTGACGGGCCTCGAAATCCTGTCGCTCCGTCGCGAGTACGGGGAGATCGAGCGGCTGATCCGGCGGCTTACGGAGATTCTCAAGAGCGAGAAAAAGCTGATGGAGGTCATCAAGGGGGAGCTCTCGGAGATTCGCGAGCGGTTCAAGGACGCGCGGCGCACGAAGCTCGTTAAGTCGTTCGACCAGATCGTGATCGACGAGGAGGCCCCGGTCGCGGACGAGGCGTCCGTCGTCGTGACGCGCGCGGGCTTCGTCCGGCGCTTCCCGCGCAGGGCGCTCGAAAAGGCGCTCGAGGGCGCGGAGCCGCCGAAGTGCGTGATCGACGCGATGACCGACGAAAGGCTTTTGTTCTTCACCGACCTCGGCAACTGCTACCCGGTTCCGGTCGCGCAGGTTCCGGAGTGCAAGCCCAGGGACAGGGGGCTGCCGCTCGGCGGGATTCTCGCGGGGCTCGCGAAGGACGAGAAGCTCGTGGGCGTGCTGCACCCCGGGGACTGGTCGGGCGAGGTCGCGCTCGCGACCGCGGGGGGGCTGATCAAGCGGATGCAGGTCTCCGACCTGAACGTCCGCAAGGCGAAGTACGCGGCGATGACGCTTCGCGAAAAGGACAGGCTCATCTCCGTCGTGCGGCCGTCGCAGGACCCGGCGCTGATGGTCGTCACGCGGCAGGGGATGGCGATCCACTTCGCGCTCGAGGACGTCAGCGTGCTCGGCCGCACCGCCGTGGGCGTCAAGGCGATACAGCTCGCGCCGGGGGACAGGGTCTCCGCGGTGTTCGCGCACAAGAGCGAGGGCGAGGTGCTGCTCGCGTCCGAGCGCGGCTACATGAAGCGCTGCCTGCTGATCGACTTCGACCGGCAGTCGCGCGGCGGCAAGGGCCTGAAGGCGTTCAGCTTTTTGAAAAACGGCATGAACGGAGAGTACGTCGCCGCCGCGATGCGCGTGACGAAGCCGGTCGACTTCATCCTCTGCCAGAAGAGCGGCGCGCAGACGCGCTTCAACACAGAGGACATCGAAATCGAGACGCGCGCCGGCCGCGGCCAGCCGTGCGTGCTCGTCGTGATGGATGATTTTGTAGAGGAACTGTTGAAGGTCTGAAGGAAAGGATGTGCGCCCTCGCGGAATGCGGGGGCGATTTGGGGTCGACCGAGGGGAGCAATCCGGGGCGCCTTCGCGGGGAACGGGGGCGCCCTTTGTCATGGGGTCAGAACAGCTTTTCCGCGCTGAGAATCTCGAATCCCTTCATCGTCACGTCGTAGGCGTCCCTCGTGACGTAGCGCGCGGCGCCGTCGGCGTCCCACCCCATCCGGAGGCGTCGGAGCGCATCGTAGTCGCCTTTCTTGAGCAAAGCGGCGAGCTGCGCGTAATTCGCGCGGTGGTGGTCGGTGTCGAGGCGCAGCTTCCCCTCCGCGTCAAAGGACATCAGGCTCGGGGGATTGCCCGCGATCGCAACCGCACGCCAGCCGTTTTCCATGTAGACCTGCAAATGGTCATTCCGGGAAATGGGCATCCCGGACGGGGCGGCGGAGCTGTCCAATTCCGCCCAGACGCCGTCCTCGTCCGGCCCGTAGCGCATCTTCCCGACGTCGCTCGAATCGACGAGCACCGTCCCGTCGCACAGCCAGTCGATGCCCCAGAGGTCCCACGTGCGCCACATGCCCGGACAGCCGTACAACGGTTCGCCGGTCTCCGCGTCCAGCACGGAGAACTCCGCGGACACGGCATTGCCCCGCTCGTCGCGCACGCACCGCACGTCCAAGTTGTATTGCCCGTCCGGGGAGGGGGATTGGTATGGCTTGAAGTCCCATCCCGCCGTCAAAAATCCCACAACCACGGGCAACGCGAGCATCAAAAGAGTCAGGAAGAGCGCGCCCGCGCAGCCCGCGAATGCCGCGATCCAGCCGGCCGAGCGCAGTACGCGGCGCTTCTTTGCCCGGAAGGGGTTGGCGTGCTTGATCCGCTTGCAAAGGGACGCGATGCCCAGCCCCGCGCCCGTCGGGACGGCGGCGCATCCCGCGAGCCACGCGTATGGCAGGGCGGCCCTCCACGGCGTCGCGTAGAAACTCCCGTACAGGTAAAACCCGTAGAGCAGGATTCCCGCAAAAAACGCGCACAGCGCGGCGATCCCGAGGCGCTTCGCAATCCTCATGGCCTTTTCCTCCATAAGCGGTTCCCATGCGGTGCCCGCCCCATTATATCACAAAATTTTACATCTGTCAAAGCTTGACAACTTTCTCCGAGGATGGTATCATGCCCGCAAAGCGATGAGATGGAAATAAAGGCGGCCATGCCCTTTCAGAGAGCGGGGGACGCTGCGAACCCCGCGGGAGACAGCCCGTCAAATGGCCCATCGAGCGCGTGCGGAACGAGTTGGCCGCGAGGCGGCGATTCCAGTATGGCACGACGGTTTGCGCCCGTTACGGCGCAGGGGATGTGTTGGCATCCCGTGAGATTCCGGGAAAACCCGGAAAGCAAGGTGGCACCGCGATACATATTCGCCCTTGTCCGGCATACTTACGCCGGGCGGGGGCTTTTTGTATCGGAGAAAGAATAAGAGAAGGGATGCGCCCGAGCCAACACGCGGGCCGGTGAACAAAATGGAGCAGAAGACGTACCGCGATTTCGACAATTACCTCAAGAACTTCCCGACCCCGGACGGGCGCTACGGCATCTACGGCGGGCAGTACCTCCCGCCGCAGCTCGTGCCCGCGTTCAAGGAGATCAGCGACGCGTACGAGACGATCTGCCGAAGCGCCCAGTTCATCAGCGAGCTTCGGCGCATCCGCCGCGAGTTCCAGGGCAGGCCGACGCCGGTCTACCACTGCGAGCGGCTGTCGCGGTCGCTCGGCAAGTGCCAGATCTACCTGAAGCGCGAGGACCTGAACCACACGGGCGCGCACAAGCTGAACCACTGCATGGGGGAGGGGCTGCTCGCGAAGTACCTCGGCAAGAAGAAGCTGATCGCGGAGACCGGCGCGGGGCAGCACGGCGTGGCGCTGGCGACGGCGGCGGCGTTCTTCGGGCTCGAGTGCGACATCTACATGGGCGAGGTCGACATCCTGAAGCAGGCCCCGAACGTCACGCGCATGAAGATGCTCGGCGCGCGCGTCGTGCCGGTGTCGCACGGGCTCCGGACGCTCAAGGAGGCCGTCGACGCGGCGTTCGAGGGCTATCTCAACGAGTACGAGGACGCGATCTACTGCATCGGCTCGGTCGTCGGACCGCACCCGTTCCCGAAGATGGTGCGCGATTTCCAGATGGTCGTCGGCGTCGAGGCGCGCGAGCAGTTTGTGGACATGACCGGCATGCTCCCGGACGCGGTTGCGGCGTGCGTCGGCGGCGGCTCGAACGCGATGGGGCTGATCTCGGCGTTCTTGTCCGACCCGGTCGACATCTACGGCGTCGAGCCGCTGGGCAGGGGCACCGCCGTCGGCGACCACGCGGCGAGCCTGACCTTCGGCAAGCGCGGCGTCATGCACGGCTTCGAGAGCATCATGCTGCAGGACGAGGCCGGGCAGCCGTCGCCGGTCTACTCGATCGCGAGCGGCCTGGACTACCCGTCGGTCGGCCCGGAGCACGCGTACCTGCGCGACTGCGGCCGCGTCCAGTACGAGACCGTCGACGACGAGCAGTCGATGGAGGCGTTCTTCCTCTTGTGCCGGCTCGAGGGCATCATTCCCGCCGTCGAGAGCGCGCACGCGCTGGCCTACGCGATCCGTTACGCCCGCGAGCGCGAGACCGGGTCGATCCTGGTGAACTTGAGCGGCCGCGGCGACAAGGACATCGACTACGTGTTCGAGCACTACGGATGCGGGGAGAAGTTCTTCAAGTAGCCAGCCTGTTGAAAAACCCCGCAAACGCAAAACTACTGCCTGGATGCACGGGCAGTAGTTTTCTTGCTTTGTCGCCTTCGCCCGCAAAAGTCGGTCACTTATTGTCGTGATAAGCTCCCTCTTTTGCGGGCGGTAAGGGAGCGCGTAGCGCGACTAGCGCCGGGGATTGAGCGAAGCGAAATCCTGGCGCGTACCCGCGACGCGAAGCGGGGCGGGCGATGGGGCTCCTTGCCTTGCGGGTTTTTGAACAGGCTTTTATCCCCTCGCGGTTTTCGCCGCGTCAATCCTCCTTGGTCTGCTTCCCGACGAGCCCGCCGGTCGCGACGTTTTTCAGAAGCTGCGGGATGTCGAGCCCCACCGAGGACTTCAGCGCCTCGAACGTCTGGAGCATCGAGCCGGTGACATCGCGCGTGAGCCCGGTCGCCGAGCCCTCGCCGAACAGTATGATCTTCTCGGTCTGCGCGAGCGGCTCGCCGATCGCCTTCGCGATTTCGGGCAGCTTGTCGACGACCATCTCGAGCATCGCCGCCTGGCCGTACTTCTTCATCGCCTCGGCCTTCAAATCGAGCGCCTCGGCCTCGGCCTTGCCCTTTAAGAGGATCGCCTCCGCGGCCTTCTCCGCCTGGTAGAGCTCGGCGTCGGCGACGGCCTGGCGCTCGGCCTTCTCGGCTTCGGCGCGGAAGATGCGCGCGTCCCTTTCCGCCTGCGCCTTCTCGCGGATCTCGACGTTGAGCTTCTGGCGCTCGATCTCGACCTGCTGGCGCTCGAGGTCGGTCTGCCGCTGAAGCCTTATCAATTCCGCCGCCGCGCGCTCCTCCTCGAATGCCTTGCGGGCGGTCTGCTCGCGGATGTTGTAGGCGATGTCGGCGTCGGCCTTCGCGCGGTCGGCCTGTATCTTGTAGTCCGCCTGCTTGAGCGCGAGCACCTTGTCCTGCTCGGCCTTCAGCGCCTCCGCCTCGACCGTCGCCCTATGGCCCTGCTGCTCGGCCTCGGCCTTCGCGATCGTCGCGTCGCGCTCCTTTTCGACGATGTTCCTCGTGGCCATCGTCTCGACGACGCCTTCGCGGTCGGAGAAATTCTGGATCGTGAGGTTGACGATCTCCAGACCCATGTTGCTCATGTCGTAGCTCGCGGCCCGGCTCGTCTCCGCGGCGAACTTGTCGCGGTTCTGCACGAGGTCGGCGATCGTCATACGGCCGATGATCTCGCGCATGTTGCCCTCGAGCACCTGCTGCGCGATCGTGGCGATGTCCTCCTGATTCCAGTTGAGGAACTGCTCCGCGGCGGTCGCGATCGACACGTCGTCCGAGCCGATCTTGATGTTCGCCACGCCGTCGACCACGACCGATATGTATTCCTGCGAGGGAACGGGCTGCGTCGTCTTGATGTCGACCTGCATGAGCCCCAGGCTCAGCCGGTCGACGCGCTCGAAGAACGGGACCACGAACGTCGCGCCGCCGCGGACGATGCGGTAGCCGAACCTCTTGATGACGAGGTTTCCGTCGGCGTCCTTGACCTTGTAATTCCTCCGAATCTTGCCGGAGATGATCAGGGCGACGTTCGGCGGAACCTTGTGGTAGCGCGGGAAGAGCATGATCAGAAGGATGATCCCGATGACGCAAAGCACGATCTCCAAGGGGTCCATCCCCAGCCGGTCAAACCACCTCATGTCTGTTCCTCCTTTTCTTTCGAGCCATGCATGATTGACTTCATTTTACAGGAAAATTGCGGAAATGTCAACGAAGGGCGGGCGACAAAAAAACAGCACCCGCCGCGGATGCCGCCGCGCTGCGGATGCTGTCGATTTGGAGGCGCCAGTCGAATTCGAATCGACGAATGAAGGTTTTGCAGACCTTTGCCTTACCACTTGGCTATGGCGCCACGCTTAGCCAGGAAAACTGGAGCGGTAGACGAGACTCGGACTCGCGACCTCCACCTTGGCAAGGTGGCGCTCTACCAACTGAGCTACTACCGCATGGTGCCTTGGGGCGGAGTTGAACCACCGACACGTAGATTTTCAGTCTACTGCTCTACCAGCTGAGCTACCAAGGCAATT
>JAAYZL010000416.1 GCA_012514855.1 Clostridiales bacterium | reverse complement strand
TGGCTTCACTGGATTTTGAATTACCGGCGATTCGATCCCGCTCCAAAGCCGGTATCCCTAAACCCCTTTGCTTGCAAAGGTTTCCGGCATAGCAAAAACCACCTATCGAGTTTATCAATAGATGGTTTCTGATTTGGCTAAAGACGTCAGGTTTGATAAAAAGCGGAGGGTAGCATCATCTTTGGGCAATGTGCACAAAGGAGTTCGAAACAGTCTGCGACTGAGTTCGTTCCTTGATGTGCAACGCTATGCTTACCGCTTCAATTCCCCACAGAGCCTGGTTGATGGAGCGTTCATGTACCGAAATAGTCTGGATCGCGCCGTTTTTTATGACAAGAACGAGTTTCCCTATTTTTCGAGAAAGTGCTTCGTTGCGCCGATCACAAACGCGAGGCCTTCCTCCGCCATGTCCCCGATGTCCGCCGGGATGCCCGCGCGCTCCTCGGGGGAGAGCGCGTCCATGTAGTACTCCCGGAAAAACCAGTGCTCGAGGAAGCCGTGGCTCGCGCGCATGAACTTCCGCGCCATGACGGGCACGCCGCAGGAAAGGAGCCGCGCGGCCATCGCCTCGGCCTCGGTACTCAACGGGTCCACGCCGCAGACGGCGATCGCCGCGGGGGCGATGCCCGAGAGCTGTTCGTCGGACGCGTAGACGGGCGAGATGTGCGCGTCGCGGCGGAGTTCCCCGGGCGCGTAGATTTCGTTCATCGCGTCGAGCACCTCCGCCGTGAGCCCGGTTTTGCTCGCCGTCTTTTCGATGCCGGGCTTCCAGGCGTCCAGGTACGGGTAGTCGAGCAGCTGCGCCCGCAGTTGAAAGCGGCCGGTCTCCTTCGCGAGCAGCGCGAGCGCGCAGGCGAAGTTGCCGCCCGCGCTGTGGCCCCAGGTCGCGAGGCGGTCTGGGTCGATGCCGTATTCCTCCGCATGGTCGGCAAAGAAGCAGACCGCGTCGAACACGTCCTCGAGCCCGGCGGGATAGGGGTCGTCCGGGCTCTTGCGGTAGTCGAGCCCGATCACGTTGTAACCAGTCGCCCGGCACATGCGCTCGCGCAGGCGGTCGTTGTTGGCGACATAGCCCTGCGAAAAGCAGCCGCCGTAGATCTCAAAGATCGTCGGCGCGGGCGAGGTCATTCCGCGGTGGATCAGCGCCTCGCGCGCTCCACCCCTTGTAGGGACGAGTATCTTTTCGCCGTGCAGCTCCATTGTCTCGGCGAACGCCCGGTTTTCGACGCACTTCCGCTTCGAGAGCTCCCCGAAGACCCTTCCCGCGTCCGAAATCATTGTGCTCCCCCCCTAGACGGTGCGCTGCTCGCGGCGCTTCTTGATGACGTCCAGCACGACCGCGAGCACGAGCACGAGCCCGCTGATGACCTGCTGCCAATAGGTGTGGATGTCGAGCATGACCATGCCGTTGTTGAGGGTTCCCAGCAGCAGCGCCCCGAACAGCGCGCCGATGATCGAGCCCTTGCCGCCGGAGAGGCTCGCGCCGCCCAGGATCACGGCGGAGATCACGTCGAACTCCATGCCGCTCGCGTTCGAGGGCATGGCGGAGCCGAGCTGTGAGCAATAGATGAGCGTCGCGATGCCGCCCATGATGCCGTTCAACACGAACAGCACGCTCAGGTTCTTCTCGACATTGATGCCGGAGAGGTAGGCGACCTGGCTCCCGCCGCCGATCACGTAGATTCTGCGCCCGAAGGTCGTGTAGCGCGAGAGCAGCGCGAAGAGTATCACCATCGTGAGCATCAATATCACCGCGTTCGGGA
Organism: Clostridiales bacterium; assembly: GCA_012514855.1. The sequence goes on along the minus strand of JAAYZL010000416.1, from coordinate 5,702 downwards.
ACCCGAGCGTGTAGCCGCGGCCGATCGCCTTGATGAACGAGCCGCTCAGCGTGATGGCCTTTCCGTTCGTGACCAGGTAGGCGATGCCGCGAAAGACCTCCATGCCCGCGAGCGTCGTGATGAACGCGTTGACCTTGACGCGCGTGATGAGCAGCGCGTTGTACAGCCCCGTCAGCGCGCCGACCGCGATGCACGCGAGCACCGCGAGCACCACCGGCTGGCCGTTCTGCATCAATTTTCCCATGACGACGCCCGCGAGCGCGATGACCGAGCCGATCGACAGGTCGATGTGCCCGGAGACGATTACGAGCGTCATCGTGCAGGCGAGCACGCCGACGTTCGCCGCGTAGAGCGCGATGTTCAGGAAATTGCGCACGGTGAAGAAGTGCTGCGACTTAAACGCGAAGAAGACCACGAGCAGCACATAGGCGATGATGAGCGGCATGAAATCGATGGAAGCGGCCCTCCGCGATTTTTTCTGAACCTGATTCATATCGTCATCCTCCTATTGCCGCGGCCATGATGTTGGTTTCCGAGAGCTCCTCCCGGCCGAAGATCGCCTGCTGCGCGCCCTCGTGCATCACGAGCACGTTGTCGGACATCGCGAGCAGTTCCGGCATCTCGGAGGTGATCATGATGATGGAGACGCCCCGCTCGCACAGCGTGTTCAGCAGGTGGTAGATGTCCGCCTTTGTGCCGACGTCTATGCCGCGCGTGGGCTCGTTGAGAATGATGATCTTCGGGGCGACCTCGAGCCACTTCGCGAGCACGACCTTCTGCTGGTTGCCGCCGGAGAGCGTCGCGGCGGGCGAGTTAGGTCCTGGCGTCTTGATCGAGAGCTCGCCGATCCACCTGTCGACGATCTTCGCCTCGACGCCGTAGTTGATTAAGAAGCCGTGCTCGCCGGTCTCGTAATACGCGGTCATGATGTTTCCCGCGACCGACTGTATCAATACGAGCCCCTCGAGCTTGCGCTCCCCGGGCACGTAGGCGATCCCGGCCTGCAGGCACTTCTTCGGGTTCGCGAGGCGCAGCGGCCTCCCCTCGAGCTCGACGCTGCCGCGCGTGCCCTTCGCGCAGCCGAACAGCGCGCGCCCGAGCTCGTGGTGCCCGGAGCCCATGAGCCCGTAGACGCCCAGAATCTCCCCGCGCCGAAGCGAAAAGGAGACGTTTCGTATGCGCCGGTTGCGAAGGTCACGCACATTGAGAATCGTCTCGCCGAGCGCGTTTCCCTTCTCGGGGTACATGTCGCCGATCTCCCTGCCGACCATGAGCCGTATCAGTTCCGGCTCCGTCACCTCAGAAATCCGCTTTTCGGCGACGGTCACCCCGTCCCGGAGCACGACGACGCTGTCCGAAATGGCGAATATTTCATCCATCTTGTGGGTAATCAGCACGATGCCCACGCCCGCGGCCTTGAGCATGCGTATCTTTTCCAGAAGATGGGAGATTTCCGTGTCGTTGAGCGCGGAGGTGGGCTCGTCCAAAATCAGAACGCGCGCCTTCTCGTACATCGCGCGCGCGATCTCGATCTGCTGCTTTTCCGCGACCGAGCACAGGCCCATCTGCCTGCGCACGTCGATCTTGAGCCCGATCGCCTCGACCGCCCTTTCGGCCTCCTGATAGATCGACCGCCAGCGCAAAAACCCCTCCTGCCCGCCGTAGCGGTTGATGAACAGGTTTTCGGCGACGGATAGCTCCGGGATGTTCGTGAGCTCTTGATAGACGACGGAGATGCCCGCGGCCTTCGCTTCGTCCGGGGACGCGAATCTGACGGGCTTGCCGTCGATCGATATTTTCCCGGAATTCGGCTGCTGCGCGCCCGCGAGGATCTTGATGAGCGTTGACTTCCCCGCGCCGTTTTCCCCGAGCAGCGCGACGACCTCCCCGGGCCGTATCTCCATGGACACGCCGCTGAGCGCCTTGACGCCCGGAAAGGTCTTTGTGATCCCCTCCGCCTTGAGGATGGCCTCCATAACGCATCGCTCCTTTGGAATCGGCCTGCGGGGGGACGCCCCGCAGGCCGGGAACAGGTTTGGGAATCAGGCCTCGAGATAGTAGCCGAACAGGTCCATGGCGTTGTCGCGGGTGACGACGACGTGGTCGACATAGATGGCCTCGGGCATCGCGGCGCCGTTCAACACATCGACCGCGGCCTTGACGACGTAGGAGCCGTAGCGGTCGAAGAAGTACGCCACGCCGCCGACCCAGACCTCCTCGTCCTCGGAGCGGTCCGGATTGGCCTTGAGGTAGTCGAGGTAGCCGTATTCGTTCTCGGAGACCATGATGCAGTCCGCCTCGCGGCCCGCCGTCTCCACCGCAGCGATCGTCGCGACGGCGATGACGTCGTTAAACGTGCCGATCGCGATCTTCGTGTAGTCCGGATGCGCGAGCAGGAAGTCGGACACCATCTTCTGGCAGTTCGCGGCGTCGGTTCCGCTGTCGATGTAGAACACCTTGTCCTCGGAGAAGTCCGGGAAGATCGTGCGCAGGCCCACGGGCATTTGCGTCACGCGGTTGAGGACGGTCTCGCCGGAGGTCGAGTCCTCGACCAGGAGCAGGCAGTCGGGCTCGACGGCCCAGCGCTTCTGCGCCACTTCGCCCAGGCGCACGCCCGCGACCTGGCCGGCGACCACGTTGTTCGCGCCGAAGAACGCGGCGCCCTCCATCGGGATGTCCACGGCGAACGTCGGAATGCCCGCCTCGTTCATCTTCTCCATGATGACCGGGCCCACGCTCTCGTCGATGTTGAACTCGATGAACGCGTCGACGCCCTTGGTGATCATGTCGTCGGCGTTGCGCACGGCCTTCGCGCCGTCGTACTCGTTGTTGGCGAGCACGATGTCAACGCCCAGCTCCTCTGCGGTCTTGATCATGCTCTCGCGCACCTGAATCTGCAGCTCGACTTCCTCCGCGATGTTCGCGAATCCGATGACCCACTTCTTCTCCGCCATCGCCGACGCGCTGAGCATCAGCAAAAGAACCAGAACCCACGCAAGAATCCTCTTCACTTCCATGACCTCCTTGATATTTATTCCCACGCAATTTCCATGCGTGAAACTCGGGACGGGGCCGCTTTTTTCCTGTATTCTATCACCTTTGTTGATTGTTGTCAATAATCCCATGATTTTTCTTTTCAAAAAAAGATTGATTGATTAAATTCATCATCTTTCACAGCTTTTTCCGCGTGAAAATTCCCAGCGGCCGCATCCCGCGTGCGCGATTGACGTTTTTAATCGGACATGTTATAATTTGACGGAAGGCTTTTTACAGAGGAGGCGGACGGAAGCGGTGTTGGCGACGGAACGGAAAAAGCGAATACGCGATCTTCTCACCGAGTACCAGCATGTGGACGTCGGCTCGCTCTGCGCGTTTCTGCACGTGTCCCCGGCGACCGTCCGGCGCGACCTCGACGCCTTGGAAAAGGAGGGGTTTCTGCTCAAGACCTACGGCGGGGCCGTGCTCAACGAATCGAGGGAGCCGGAGAGCGTTCTTTTGAAAAACGCCGACGACCCCTTCGAGCGCGAGAAAAAGGCGATCGCCGCGTTCGCGGTGAACCTCGTCGAGGAGGGCGACGTGGTGTTCCTCGGAAGCGGCGCGATCGCCGTCCACATGGCAAAGCTGCTGCGCCACCGGGGGCGGCTGAACGTCGTCACGAATAACGTGTCGGCGGCGCTCGAGCTTCTCGACGCGCCGGGCATCTGCGCGGTGCTGATCGGCGGCGACCTGGCCGGCGGGCGCAAGAGCGCGGAGACCTACGGCGAGATCGCGCGCGAGGAGATTTCGCGCATGTATTTCGGTAAGTGCTTCCTGTCCTTCGACGGAATCTCGCTGCAGCGAGGCTACACGGTCGACAACATGAACAAATTGAGCCTCATCCGGCAGGTACTCGCGAATTCCGACATGAAGTGCGCGCTGACGGACGCCTCGAACCTCGGGCGGATTTCGCTCCACTCCGTCGGACCGCTCGACGCGGTCAACCACGTTGTCGCGCCGATCAACATTCCGGAAGAGTACAAGGAATACTACCTCCACCGTGGCATCCGGCTCTACGATGTCGCGCTGGACTGATTCCGGAGGCGATCGAATGGCACAAGCCTGCGCTTCCCTGCAAATCCGCGGTCTGACCCATCGGATCGACCGCTTCGACGTGCTCAACGACCTCCATCTCGATTTTCCGGGCGGGGAGATTCACGGCATCCTCGGGCAGAACGGCACGGGAAAGACGACGCTTTTGAACCTCCTGAGCGGCGTCCATCCGGTCAAAACCGGGGAGATTCTCCTAAACGGCAGGCGGCTGAAGCTCCATTCGCCGCACGATGCGCTCTTGCTGGGTATTCGGCTGTCGGTGCAGGGCGAGACGTTTCTCAAGGGCCTGACGGTCGCGGAGAACATGCGCTTCAGCGAGTACGGCGTTCGAACCGGCAAGTGGATACTCAACCGGCGCAGGATCGAGCGCGAGATGCAGGCGGTATTGGACGACCTCGGGCTGCCGCTGCGCGCGGACGGGCCGGTCTCCTCGCTCAACTACGGCGAGCAGCAAATGCTGAAAATCGCGTGCATGCTCGTCGGGAAGGCGCCCAGGGTGCTCTTGATCGACGAACCGTACCGCGCGTGCTCGTTTCGGGACATCGAGGGCATGTACGCGATCTTTCGGAAGCTGCGCGACCGCGGCGTCACCGTCATCTTCACGACGCACCGCGTCGAGGACGCGACGGCCGTCTGCGACACCTTGACCGTGCTCCACCGCAACGGCACCGCCGACCAGAGGCGGCGCGCGGGCATGGACCTCGAGGGCGTCGTATCGCTCGTCACGGAAAACGCGTTTCGGAAGATCACCTATCCGAGGCTGCAGTCGCGCCCGGGCTCGACGCTGCTCTCGTTCGAGGGCGTCTCGACCAGGCGCATAGACGACGTGTCGTTTTCCTTGAAAAAGGGGGAAATCCTCGGCATCGCGGGGCTGCTGGGCTCCGGGCGGACCGGCATCGCGCGAGCGCTCGCGGGGCAGGACCCGGTCGAGTCCGGAACCATACGGCTCGCCCACCGCGAGATCGGGGGCGACGCGCAGTCCGGCGTGCGCGAGGGGCTGATCGGTGCGCTGCTGTGCAACCGGCGCGACATGCTGCTCGCGGACATGGACATCCCGGAAAACATCACGGTCGGAAACCTCAAGGGCGGCTCCGGGAAGCACATCATTCGCATCGGCGAGGAGCGGCTGGTCGGCTTCGACTACTGCCGCCAGTTCAACATCGACCCGCGCCATTTGTACGACCCCGCGGGGAGGCTGAGCGCCGGGAACCAGCAGAAATTGCTGCTCGCGCGGCTGTTCTACTCAAACTGCCGGATATTGATCCTGGACGAACCGACGATGAACATCGACATCGTCTCGAGAAACGAGATCTACAACCTCATGAACCAGCATATCTGCCGCGGGAACTCGATCATCCTGATCTCCTCGGACCTCAACGAGCTCGCGGGCATGTCGCACCGCATCCTCGTGATGAAGGGCCGGACCGTCGAAAAGGAGATTAAGCCCGAGGAACTCAGTTACCAGACTCTCTTAGCCGGGAGGCAAGAGGGGGGACAGTAAGCGGTCAGCTCATCGGGAACACCACGGAGGAGACGCTTGGGCGCGATGGATTTTCGGCCGAACGCGTCCGCAGAGTTCCGCCAAGGAGATCACGGTTTTTGCTGTTGCTGCC
>JAAYZL010000415.1 GCA_012514855.1 Clostridiales bacterium | reverse complement strand
GAGCAATCCGATTTTCATGTCGTTCGTCCCTTTCCGCCGATTACCAACCTTTTACGTGTCTACCCAGAAAATACACTTGTGTTTTTGCAGGAAACACTATATCATAGTTTCGTTGACTTGTAAAGCGAGGAAGCGGGTGTTTACATGAAGTTCTATCAGAGTACGCGCGGCGGGGCGCGCGCGACAGCCCCGGAGGCAATTTTACGGGGAATCGCCCCGGACGGCGGATTGTTCACCCCCGAGGAATTCCCCAAAATCGACATGGAATCGCTGAAAAGCGCGGGCGCCGGGACCATTTGGTCGGAGGTGCTGTTCGCGCTGCTCGACGGTTTTTCGCGCGCGGAGATCGAGGAAACCGTATCCCTCGGCTACGCGGGCAAGTTCGAGACCGATGACATCGCGCCGCTCGTGCCCGTCGGCAATGCGCACGTGCTCGAGCTGTTTCGCGGGCCGACGAGCGCGTTCAAGGACGTGGCGCTGTCGATCCTGCCGCGCCTGATTACGCTGTCCCGCGAAAAATTGGGCGTCAGGGACGAGATCGCGGTCTTGACGGCGACGAGCGGCGACACCGGCAAGGCGGCGCTCGAGGGCTTCCGCGACGTGGCCGGCACGCGCATCGTCGTGTTCTACCCGGAGGACGGCGTCAGCGGCGTGCAGAAGGCGCAGATGGTCACGCAGCCGGGCGGCAACGTGCGCGTGTGCGCGGTGCGCGGCAACTTCGACGACGCGCAGACCGGCGTCAAGCGCGTGTTTCAGGACGACCGCGAAAACGGCTGGGCGGGGGAGATGGGCGTCCGGCTGTCGAGCGCGAACTCGATCAACCTGGGCCGCCTCGCGCCGCAGGTCGCGTACTATTTCAAGGCATACCTCGACCTCGTCCGCGCGGGGACGATTTCCCTCGGCGACGGGGTCAACTTCGCCGTGCCGACCGGCAACTTCGGCAACATCCTCGCGGGCGATTTCGCGCGCAGGATGGGGCTGCCGGTCGCGAAGCTCGTCTGCGCGTCGAACGAGAACGACGTGCTGACCGACTTCATCAAAACGGGCGTCTACGACCGCAGGCGCGCGTTCTATAAGACGGCGTCGCCGTCGATGGACATACTCGTCTCGAGCAACCTCGAGCGCTACCTGTACCTCGAGAGCGGCCGCGATGCCCGATTGACCGCGAAGCTGATGCGCGACCTGTCGGAAGAGGGCGTCTACGAGGCGCCGGAAAGCGTCCGCGCGGCGCTGCAGGAGGGCTTCCGGGCGGGCTCGGCCGCAGACCGGGAGGCGTTCGGGGCGATCCGCGCGGTGTGGGAGCGGCACGGCTACCTGCTCGACACGCACACCGCGGTCGCGTGGGCGGTGTGCGAGCGCTTCGCCCGGGAGGCGGACAACGCCTGCCCGACGGTCGTGCTCGCGACCGCCTCGCCCTACAAGTTCGCGTCCAGCGTGCTCGAAGCGCTCGGCGCTCCGGCGGAGGGCGGCTTCGCGGCGGTGGACGCGCTGTTCGACCTCACCGGCGTGCCGGTTCCGAAGAGCCTGTCGGAGGTGCGCGGACTGCCGGTTAAGCACACGGACGCCGTCGACAAAGAGAACATCCTCGACTATGTGAAGGGGGCGATCGCATGAGAATCCGCGTGCCGGCGACGACGGGCAACACCGGGCCGTCGTTTGACTCCACGGGCCTCGCGTTTTCGCTCTACGCGCGCTTCGAATTCGAGCGGATCGCGCCGGGCAGGCTCGAAATCGCCGGCTGCGACGCGGAATTTCAGACCGAGGAAAACCTCGCGATCCGGGCGTTCCGCGCGGTCGAACGGCGGATCGGCGCCGGGGCGTCCGGCGTCCGCATGCGCATCGACACCGATATCCCGGTCTCGCGCGGGCTCGGCTCGAGCGCGACGCTGCTCGTCGGGGGCGCGTTCGCGGCGAACGAGCTGTACGGGGCGCCGCTCGAAAAGGCGCGGCTTCTCGACATCTGCGCGCGCATGGAGGGCCACCCGGACAACGCGGCCCCGGCGCTCTACGGCGGCCTGTGCGCGAGCGCCGTGCTCGAGGGCGGGCGCGTGCTGTCGGTGCAATATCCCGTCGACGAAAGGGTGCGCTTCGTCGCCTTGATCCCGGATTTTCCGCTGTCGACCGCCGAGGCGCGCTCCGTTCTCCCCGCCGCCGTGCCGCGCAGGGACGTGGTGTTCAACCTCTCGCGCGCGGCGCTTCTCATGCGGGGCATGGAGGCGGGCGACTTCGGCATACTGTCCGTCGCGCTCGACGACAGGATTCACACGCCCTACCGCAAGGCGCTGATCCACGACTTCGACTTCGTGAAAGAGCGGGCGCTTGCAGCCGGCGCGCGGGCGCTGATCCTGTCCGGCTCCGGGCCGACACTGCTCGCGCTTTCGGAGGACCCGGAGCGGCTCGCCGAGGACATCGCCGGGAGGCTCGAGCCGCTTCCGCACCGGTGGCGGGCGCTTCCGCTGTCGGTCGACAGGGAGGGCGCGAAAATCGTGTAGGCTTTCCGGGATATTCCGTTCAAACAACGCCCCCGTCGTCTTTCGGCATTCCATGCCGCCGGACGGCGGGGGATTTTCGTCGGCGCGGTGGAGCGCTTCCCTTCTCGCCCCGCGCGGTTTTTTTCATCCAAATTCGCGCAATCCCGTCATATTCCGAGCGGAATATGAATATATATGGGAATGTAGGCAATTGTTTCAAATTTATTACGAAACAGTTGAAAAATGTTACAAAGTGGTATATAATGGCTCGGAAAGGGAGGGTGGGGAGCATGAAGAGAGCGGCGGTGTGTCTCGCGTTGCTGTTTTTGACGGCTGCGTTGCCCTCCCTGACATTTACGGAGGATCGCGCGACGGTGCAACTCGCGCGCTGCGTCTACGCGATCGCGCGGGACGAGAGCTACGAAACGAAGCTCGCCGTGGCGACAATCGCGATGAACCGCGTCGAGAGCCCGTGGCACGCGCGCACGCTCCTCGGCGTCTTGTCGGAGAAGCACCAGTTCCCGGCCGGCACGCGCTACGACGCGGACAGCCTCCGGGCGGCGCACGAGGCGCTCTCCGGAAAGCGCGCGCTTCCGGAGGACGTGCTGTACTTTCAGCCGACGGACGTCGAAAACCGATGGGGCGATACATACCTCTATAAGACGATCGGAAACCTCGCGTTCTTCACGCGGGACGGCAACCGATAAAGACGAGCGCCGGCCCCGGCGCTCAGCGTGTCGACAAAGTCGCCACGCTATCCGGGAAATGCAGGATTGCATTCCCCGGAATTCAGGATTTCCTGTGGCGCTGCGCGCCACGGCCAGAAATCCTGCAGGGAAGCGCGTACATGCCGCGCTCCTCGGCGACGTACATGCCGTCGCCTGCGGATTGAAAATGAAGGGGTTTCGACCCCTTCATCCATCCCCAAGGGAGGAGCGGAGTTTGTTGATGGTCTGAGCGCCAGCGCCGGCCCCGGCGCTCTTTTTTTGTCATTCCTGCAGCCCCATCCGCATCGCGCGGTTCTGCACAATGCGCGCGCCGAGCACCACGATCCCGGAGATCACGAGCACGAGGTAGTGGCTGATGCCGCGCGAGAGCATCAGCGCCGAATACACGTATTTCGGGCCGAAGATCGCGTCGTACAGCACGAGAAACACGCTCTCGCTCGCGCCGACGGCCCCGGGCAGCGGCATCAGCTCGACCGAGATCGCCAGCAGAAGCTGAAGCCCCATCTTCTGCCAGACCGTCACGGCCCGAAGGCCCATCGACCGGTAGACGAGATAGGGAATCAGCAGGAAGAACACGCGCTGGAACACGGTGATCACAAAGCTCTTGAACACCGGCCACGGGTGTTCGCGCATGAAGGTCGCGCATCCGTGAAAGCCGCCGAGCCAGTCGTTGAGCCGCCCGATCATGCTCTCGGAGCGCCGGACGAGCTTCATCCTGGCGAGCACACGGACAACCCACAGGCACATCTTCTGGATCGTCCGCTGCGCGAACAGCGCCATCATGATGATCACGATCAGGAGCACGTTCAGAGCAAGCCCGAGCGCGAACAGGAACCACATGCTGACGACCTGCGCGTGCAAAAACAAGAAGTTGAAGAAGTAGAGGCTGAAAAACAGCACGAACATCGCGAATTTGTAGAGCACCGCCACGACGAGCAGCGCGGCGGTGGATTCGGTTACCTTGTAACCATCGTCGCGCATCACGACGACCTCCATCGGCTGGCCGCCGGTGGACGAGGGCGTCAGCGCGCTGAAGAAGAACTCGATCATGTGGTATTTGAGCCAGCGCACAGGCCCCATCGCGGCGCCCATCGATTGCATCAAAACGGCCATCGACGCGCCGCCGCAGAAGAGGTAGGCGAGCATCGAGAGCATCGCGAGCAGAATCATCCAGGGATTTGCCGCGACGATCGTGGCAAAGATATCCCGGATGTCCACGTCGCGCAGCAGGAAATAGAACGTCGCCGCGATCAACGCGAGGAGGAAGAGCATTTCCAGCCCGAAGCGCTTTTTGGTTTTTGAATCCATTTTATTCATAGCAGGCCATATTGTACCACGCCGAAGCGCGTCTTAGCAGCTTTGGGAGCAAAAAGTTCAACTTTTTTAACTTCTCGAAACTGAAATGTATAATATTGGGAGTATGCGGCCGCAAAGCTCCGCGCATGCTAAGCCCATCCGATCGACAGGAGGGAATGAACAATGACAGCAGGCAGCGCCGGGATTCAGACCAAGAGCCTTACCATTCTGGAAGACCAGATGCAGCACGAGTTTTTCGCGTGCAAGAAAGCGGAACACTACGCAAGTACCTTTCAGGACGCGCAGCTGAAAAATCTGGCAAACCAGCTGGCCGCGAGCCACCGCCAGCGGTACGACCGACTGTTCAACTATCTGAACAGCCACGTGTAAGGAGGAGGATTTGGAATGAACAATCAAATGGGCAGCACGCTGAGCGATCAGGATCGTATGGAGGACCTGCTCTCGCAGGAGAAATACCTCATAAGTTCCTATTCGACGTTTATTCCTGAGGCTACCTGTCCCAATCTGCGGCAGGTTTTGAGCACCAATTTCAACGATTGCGTTCAGAACCAGTTCAGCGTCTTTGACAAGATGCAGCAGATGGGATGGTACCAGACCAAGCCCGCGCCGAAGCAGGAAGTGGACGCCGCAAGGCAGAAATTCCAGCAGATGAAGACGCAGCTTGGCGGCTGAAGATTGGTGGAAGGGGGCGGGCGCAAGCCTGCCCCTGGTTTCGAATCCCGGAAAAGTCGGCGGCCGCGCGGGTTTGCTCGCGCGGCCGCCGGCGTTTTGGGCATCGCGTCAGATTTTGAGCACGATCGCCTTGCCCTTTTTGAGGACCTCCGAGCCGCCGTTCATCTCGAGCACCTCGCGGACGGGGACGTTGTAGCGCTTGCCGATCGACCACACGTCGTCCGACTCATTCGGCCAGAACAGCACGATTCCGGGCCGCTTTTTGACGTCCTCGCCCTCCTGCACGTCCGAGACGAGGTCGTACGCGCGCGTCCTCCTGGTCTCGGCGGCGATCGACAGAGCGCACTTGAGCTCGAGCCGGTCGCTCATCAGCGCGTTCGCCTCCGCGGAGATCGGCTCGACCGTCAGCCACGAGTCGCCGTTCAATTCCCCCGAAATCGTCACCGAGAACGGGAGCTCGCTCTGCGCCGACGCGACGCGGTCG
>JAAYZL010000055.1 GCA_012514855.1 Clostridiales bacterium | reverse complement strand
TTGATTCGCACCGGGCTTGCATTTTCCGGCGGAAAAAGGTACCATAAAGGCACGGCGTCCGGTCGGGACGCACGGCGATTTAGGAGGGATCATATGCACGAAGCTCTGAAGATCACGGCCCATCAGTTCGAGGAAGGCGGCTACGACAAGGCCATTCTGGCACTGGGCTCCTGCGAGGCCCACGGCCGGCACCTGCCGCTGGGCACCGACACCCATGTCAGCCACATGATCGCCGTAAAAGCCGCGGACCGGGTGCCCGGTCTCCTGGTGCTTCCCCCGGTTGCGGTGGGAGTCAGCGAGCATTACGCGGCTTTCCCGTTCACGATCTACCTGAAGTACGACACGATGATCGCCGTCATCAAGGACATACTGCGCGCCACCATCCAAAACGGCATCCGGAAGATCTTCATCATGAACGGGCACGACGGCAACATCGCGGCCATCGAGGTGGCCGCCCGCGAGATCAAGATGGAGTGCCCGGAGGCGCGCATCGTCGCGCTGAACGACTGGTGGATCGCCGCGGGCAAGCTGCTGCCTCCGAACACCTTCGAGGTGTGGGACGGCCTGGGCCACGCCGGCGAGGGCGAGACCTCCATCGCGCTGAATCTGTTTGGGGACTGGTGCGAGATGGACAGGGCCGCCGGCGTCGTGCCCGACCGCCTCCCCCCGCACGTGGACGTCAAATGGGATTTCGCCGAGCTGACCGACACCGCCGCCACCGGCGACCCCACCAGGGCGACGAAGGAAAAGGGCGAAAAGATGGAGAATGTGCTGATGGATCTGGTGGTCGGCACTTTGAAGTCGCTGGATGCGTGCGATTGGAGCTACGCGTCCACCGCATCGCTGAAAAAGCCGTAGGCGGGAGCCGCGGCGGGCGCGGCCTGGCAAGGGGTCTATGCCCTTAGGACAAAACCCTTATTGTATAGACCCCTTGGTATCAATCGCTTCGAATGCAGACATAATGCGGCAGGGGTTTCTCTGCTGTCAATTTGCGCAATCGCTCACTCCGCGGTCTTAAGCGACTCCGCCATGTTGATTCTTCCGAGTTTGGACCTGAGCACGAAGTTCACCATGCCCGCGAATACGAATGTCAGGGCGATGGAGAGCAGGTAGCTCGGCGCGGCCACGCGCACGTCGAAGTGCATCATATCGATCCTGATCTGCGACATCACGAATGCGTGCAGCAATTTGCCGAGAGGAAGCCCGGCCAGCGCGCTCATCATGCACAGCAGAAGGTTTTCCGAGAACACATAGGACGCCACTTCCTTCGGGAAGAAGCCCAGCACCTTGATCGTCGCAATTTCGCGCGCGCGCTCGGTGATGTTGATGTTGGTCAGATTGTAGAGCACGATGAACGCCAGCGCGCCGGCGCTGAACACGATCAGCATCACGATGTAGTTGAGGTTCTCCATCATGCCCCCGATGCGCTGGCGCGTATCCAGGTTGACCGACACATTGCCTACGCCCTCAAGCCCGGCGATCTGCGCCGCCGCCTCGTGAAGGTCCGCCCCATCGGGCACGTTCACGTAGGCCGCCTTGACGTCAGGCGCGTAGCCCCACTGCGCGCGGCAGGTGTCCTCGCGCACGTAGACGTAGTTGAACACGTAGTTATCGAACACGCCGGAGACGGTCAGGCGCATCTCCCGCATTTCCGCGTCGCGCACAATGATTTCCGATCCCACGCCCGCGCCGGTCAGTTCCTGCAACCCGAGGCTGATGACCGCCTCGCCCGGCCCCGGGAGCGCCACGCGCGCTTCCCCCGCATGCAGGTCGACAAATCGCGAGATGTCCCCGGCGTCGGTCGAGATCAGGTAAGCGCTCTTGGACACGCCGTTCAACGACACGTCCGCCGAGCTCTCGTGCAGGAACAGGCACTCCGCCGCGCAGGACGCGCCCTCGAGAAAGG
>JAAYZL010000414.1 GCA_012514855.1 Clostridiales bacterium | reverse complement strand
GCCATCGGGATCGACGCGGTATACACGGAGGAGAATCTCCCGGAAGAGGAGTGAGCGGCGACCGGGGGCGTTCCCCAAATCTATGCGTAAAAGACAGCTTTTGCGAAAAGATATGGCTCTTTGATGCTTGCGTGCGGTGACTTCGAAGATTTGAGCCGACCCAAGGCCCTCTGGCTTGACTGCCGACAGTTTCCAGGTTCACGGGCCGATCCCACCGAAGACGCCCCTCCCGGATTCCGGAGATTTGCGCGACAGGAGATTTTCATGCCCAAAGTGCTGTCCTATTCCGAACAGCGCGCCCGCGAAGCCACGCTGCTGCTGCGCGAGGTTCTGCGCGAACTGCCGCCCGTCTGCGCGGACTTTTTTCGCGCGATCGAGCCGACGACGCGGCCGCTGACCCGCTATGCCTACGCCTGCGACCTGAAGCTGTTTTTTCGCTTCCTTGCCGACGAAGTTCCGCGCTATGCGGACTTGACGCCAAGCGCGTGGACGACGTCCGCCATCGGCACCGTTTCCGCGCGCGACATCAGCATGTACCTGGATTACCTGACGCTCTACATAAAGGACGACGCCGAGATCACGAACGCGGAGCTCGGAAAAATGCGAAAATTGGCCTCATTAAGGACTTTTTATAAATATTTGTTTAAAAATACGTTAATTAATGCGGATGTCTCGCTGTTGGTCGACATGCCGAAGCGCCACGAAAAGTCGATCATCCGCCTGGAAATCGACGAAGTGGCGCGCCTTCTGGACCTCGTCGAGAGCGGAGAGCCGTTTTCCGAGCGCCAGAAGCGCTATAATCGGCACACCCGCCAGCGCGACCTCGCGATTCTGACGCTGTTTCTGGGAACCGGCATCCGCGTGAGCGAGCTCGTGGGCCTCGACATCGACCATTTGGACTTCGAACTCGGCGGTTTTCTCGTCACCCGCAAGGGCGGAAATCAGGCGATCCTCTACTTCCCCGACGAGGTTTCGGAGGTATTGCAGGACTATATGCGCGAGCGGATGCAGATTGAGCCGCAGCCCGGGCACGAAAACGCGCTGTTCCTCTCGCTGCAAAACCGGCGAATCTCCGTGAGGGCGGTGCAGATCATGGTCAAGAAGTACGCGACGTTCGCCGCGCCGCTCAAAAAGCACCTGAGCCCGCACAAGCTGCGCTCGACCTTCGGCACGAACCTCTACCACGAGACCGGGGACATCTACGTCGTCGCGGACGTGCTCGGGCACTCGGACGTCAACACGACGCGCAGGCACTACGCCGCGATGTCCGACGACCGCCGCAGGCTGGCCGCGCGCAAGGTCAAGCTGCGCGACGATCCGAAGCCCGCGCAAAAGGCGGGCCGACCGCCGACAGAGAGCCTGGACGCGGTTCCGATTGAAGAAGCGCAAGCGCCTTCGCCCAAAGGAGCGCCGGAGGCGTCAGACGTGACTCCGACCGGAGGCACGCCGGAAACGACGGGCGAGGCTTCGGCCGAAGAAACGAAAATGACCCCGAAGGGCTGAGACGCGACTCCGGCCGTTGGCGCACCTGAAGCGCCGGGCGACAGCGAATAGCCGGCCCTGCGGAAAACAGAAGCTCTGCCGAACGCGCATCGGCGGAGCGCATTTTTTTGAATTCGCGGCTTCGATATGCGGCAGAGTCTTATTTTTCCCGCATTCACAGCGCGTGCTGCCTGATTTCGCCGCGCGCGAGCTCGTCGCAGCGGTTGTTGCCGGGGTTGTCCGCGTGGCCGCGCACCTTGATCCACTTTACTCTGTGGACGCTCGTGAGCTCGAGAAGCTCCTTCCAGAGGTCCTGATTCTCGACGGGCTTTTTTCCCGCGGTCGCCCAGCCGCGCCGCTGCCAGTTGTCGAGCCATTTCTTTTCGAACGCGTTGATCAGGTACGCGCTGTCCGAGTACAGCCTCACGGCGCACGGCTCCTTCAGCGCGCGCAGGCCGCGGATTGCCGCGAGAAGCTCCATGCGGTTGTTTGTCGTGCGCGCCTCGTAGCCGGAGAGCTCCGCGCGCTTGTCCTTGTAGATCAATATCGCCGCCCAGCCGCCCGGACCCGGATTTCCGGAACAGGCGCCGTCGGTGTAGATTTCCACCTGTTTCAATCTGAGCCCTCCGCGTCTTGAAATGCCCGGCCGATTGCCCGCGCGTTTTCGAGCTGCGCCGCGAAATAGCCGTCCGCCCCCATGTCCTCGCGCCCCGTGGAGAGAATGTCGATTTTGGTTACAATGTAACCCGCACCCGTCAGCGCGTCGACCAGCGCCTTCGGGGCCTGCTTTTCGATCAGCACGACGCGCGCGTCCATCGCGGAAAGCGCTTCGAGGCAGTTCGAAAGATCGGTCCCGGCCATCGATTCGCCGCTCTCCCGGTCGAACTGGCCCGCGACGGTCAGATTCAGTTCCCGCGCGAGGTAGATCAGCGCCTCGTTCATCAGAATCGCGCGCCCGTCGACCGCCGAGGCCGCCAGCGACGCCATTTCCGCCTGCAAAGCGCCGAGCCGGGCGGTCGCCGCGTCGAGGTTTTCCATGTACCGGTCCTCGTAGTCCGGGTCCAGTTCCGACATACAGAGCGCGATCGCCTCGACCATCTCCCGCGCGCCTTCCGCGGACATGTAGAGGTGCGGGTTCGCGCCGACCAGGTGGCCCGCCTCCTCGTCGGCTTCGCGCGAATCGCCCTGATTGTAGAGTTCTATGTTGTTCAGCACGGTGACGACCGCCGGGCCGCCGTCGCCGAGCGCGTAGAGGCTGAACTCAAAGCTCTCGAGCCCGCGCCCGCCCGCGATCACCGCGTCCGCCGCATATTTCAACAGATACGCGTCCCGATCCGAGAGCGCGTAACTCCGAAGGCAGCCGTCCTGCGGCGCGACGAGGCACGAGAGCTCGACCGCCGGAATGTCCTTCAGCGCGAGCGATGAGAGCGCGTAGATCGGATAGAACGTCGCGTAGATGCGCTCGGGCTCGGGCCCGTTTCCCTCGACGATGGGCGCGCAGGAGCACAGCGCAAGCGCCGCCCAAGCGAGCAGCGAGGCGAACCATCCGAATCTGCGCATGCCTGTCCTCCGGAATTCTATGTTGGAAGCCCGTGTTTTATTATACCACATCGCATAAAAAAAGCAATGCCGCCCGGCGCGGGCGGCATTCAGACCGTCAACAAACTCCGTTCCTTCCTTGGGGATGGATGAAGGGGTCGAAACCCCTTCATTTTCAATCCGCAGGCGACGGCATGTACGTCGCCGAGGAGCGCGGCATGT
>JAAYZL010000413.1 GCA_012514855.1 Clostridiales bacterium | reverse complement strand
GGCGTCGGCGCGGGGAGCTTCGTCTCTATCTCAAAGGCATAGTCGGTCGGGCTGACCGCGCGGCCGAGCACCTGTTCGTAGATCAGGTTGACGTCCTTGTAAAACTGTTCCTCGCTCGGGATCGTGGCGGTCAGGTCGTAGCGCGCGCCGAACTCGCCGACCGGAATCTGGCTGTTCTCCGTGCGCGCGATCAAAGTCGACTTCGTGATGATGACGTTTTCGATCGTCTTTCCGACCTCGTCCGTGGCAAGGGGCATGCCGGCGTCGGCCTTCAGGTCGGCCTCCACCCACTTCAAAAGCGTAGAGTACTTCAGCTCTTCAATTTTATCCGTGGTGGGCGAGCCCAGAAGCTGCACCATCCAAAGAATCACGAGCAGCAGGATCAGGTATAGCAGCGGCCCCTGCAACAGGTTTTTCTTCTCGGGTTTTCTCAAAATTCGGTTCCTCGCTTTCGAAGCGTTGCGCACGCCCGAAAAACTCCCGAGCGTACCCCATCTATTATATCAGCAGAAAACCGCTTTTTCAAAGCATATTTCAGTTATTTTCGTAAATTTCTGGCCGCAATACGCCGATGTAGGGCAGGTTTCGGTAGCGCTCCGCGTAATCGAGCCCGTATCCGACGACAAACTCGTTGCCGATCGTGAAGCCGAAGTAGTCCGCCTTCACGGTGATGCCCGGCGCGCGCCTCTCGGGTTTGTCGAGCAGCGTGCAGATTTTCACCGAAGCCGCGCCGCGGCTCGCGAGCACGCGCGAGAGGTAGCTCAGCGTAAATCCGGAGTCCATGATGTCCTCGACGATGATCACGTGCCGGCCGTCGATCGGCCTTGACAGGTCCTTGCGGATCTCGACCTCGCCGGAGGACTTCGTCCGGTTTCCGTAGCTGGAGACGGCCATGAAGTCCATGTTCAGCTGGATCGGTATCGCGCGGCACAGGTCGGCGTAGAACATCACGGCGCCCTTCAGGATACAGACCAGGGTCGGTTCAAGGTTGACGTAGTCGCGCGCGAGCTCCGCGCCGAGTTCCCGCACCCGTTCTTGGATTTCCTCCTCGCCGAGGAGCACCTTTGCAAGATCGTTTCGCATGTTCAGCCTCCCAAACCTTCGTAAAGCGTTCTATGAAAGCGCGCGGCAGGTGAGCCGCACGGCCTTCGCGCCGTTTACTGCCTTCGCGTCCTCGGAAATCCCGAGGCCGACGGCCCAGAGGATGTTTTCCTTCACCGCCACGAGCGGCGCGGAATCCCGAAGCGGGCGGTCTAACTTCCGGTCGATCATGTAGTCGCTCAGGAGCTTCGAGCCCGCCATGCCGAGCGGCCGGATGCGGTCGCCGTTTCGCCTCGTTCTAAGCACCGCGCCGGAGAGCGCGTCGAGCGACAGCACCTGACAGCACGGGTCGCCGCGCGACGGAACGGGTTCGCAGAGCTCCGCGCTGATTTCACAAAGCGACCGAAGTCTGGTTATTCCGGGAATGGCAATCGGAACAGGTTCCGGTCTGTTTTGCTCCCCATGCAGCAGATACAGGTGCTCCCCCGCCCTCTCCGCGCGAAGTCCGCCGGGGAGCGCCATCGCCCCGCGCGGGGAAGCGCACAGCTTTTCCAGCGCAAAGACCGTCTCGGAATCCGCCTCAAAGGGAAGAATCCTGCGCAGTGCCCTCCGGAGGATCGCCGGGTGCGGGAGTTCCTTGACGCGCAGCCTTCGGAAATACAGGCTTTCGTCTGTTTTATCGCGCGTCCACTTGTCCGCGAGATCGTCGAGAAGCGCGCCTTCGTCGGAAGCAATCGCGGCGTACCGCGCGATGGAACCGACCGCGTTCGGGTAGATATCCTCGAGGATCGGCATTGCTTCCAACCGAAGTCTGTTCCTCGGCGCCGTCGGCTCGGCGTTCGTGCGGTCGGTGCGGTACGGCTGTCCGCGCCTCTGAAGGTACTCGAGAATCTCCGCCTTGCGGACAAAGAGCAGCGGGCGGATCAGGTTGCCGCTCTGCTCGCGCATGCCCGAAGCGCCGTCCGTGCCCGCGCCGCGCAGCATGTGCATCAGCACCGTCTCGGCCTGGTCGTCCATGTGGTGGGCCAGCGCGATCACCTCCGCGCCCGCCTCGACCCGCGCTTTCTCCAAAAAAGCGTAGCGGAGCCTCCGCGCGGCGGTCTCGATCCCCTCGCCGGGCGCGCGCCGCCCCGGAACGTCCGCGGAGCCCTCGAAGTACGGGACGCCCAACTCCAAGCAGAGCCTGCGGCAGAACGCGGCGTCCTCGAGGCTCTCGGCCCCGCGAATGCCGTGCTCAAAGTGCGCGGCGGACACATCGCAGCCCGCGTCGCGCGCCAAGAGCAGCAGCGCGACCGAATCCGCGCCGCCCGAAAGCGCGACGAGCACCCTCCGCCCCGCGAAGCGCCTCACCCTTTCGAGGATATCCACTGGGCAATGTCCCCAATCAGCTCCGCGGAGACGCGCGCGCCCGCGTCCATGTAGTCGGACGGCGTCCCGGTGGACTCGCCCTCCATGTCCGAAAGCATGTGATTCATGTCCTCATACAGGTGATACGTCGCGTCGAACCCCTCGGGAAGCTGCGCTTTCCAGAGCTCGATGCCGTTCTCGGGCCTGGTCTGCCAGTCCTTCGCGCCCTGCGCGATGAAGAGCCGAAGGCCGAGCGCCAAGGCGGATTCGACGGGGTCTATGGACATCTCCTCCACTTGGTAGTAGGCCGGGATGCCGAAAAGCGTCTCGGCCATCAATTGCTCGCCGGTCAACTGCGAAAGCGCGCCGAATTTCTCAAGCTCCGCCGCGACCAGCGCCTCCGCGGCCGCCTTCTCGTCGCCTGAGAGCTTCGCGATCGCGTCGAGGTTCTGCCTGTGCTGCACTTCCCACAGGTGCAGCGGCGTCCCCGCGAGCAAAACGCCGCCCGCGAGCCGGTCGCCGGCTTCCGATTGGAGCGCCGTCATCACGCGCGGCGCAAGCATCGCGCCCATGCTGTACCCGAGCACGTAGATTTCCCCGATGCGCGCGTCGGCAAGCAAAATGCGCGCGGCGTCGAGCGCGTCGCGGACGTATTCCTTCTCGACGGTGAAATCCGCGCCGATCAGATCCGGGTGCGCGTAGGTGAACTTGTCGTACCGGAGGCTCGCGACGCCCAATTCCGCGAGGCCGCGCGCCAGATCGCGGAACGGCGCATTCGCAAACACCGCCTCGTCCATGTCGGCGCTGCCGGAGCCGTGCAGCATGATCACCGCCGGGAACGGCCCGCTTCCCTCCGGGAGCGTCAGAAGCCCGTCCGTCGCGTCAACCGCTCCGGGGCGAAGCTGTATCGCCTCCTCGACGAATTCTCCCAAAACCGCTTCCTCCGTCGACTTCGCGGTCACCGACAGGACCGAAATGCCGGAAAGCTGCCGCTGTTCATTCACTACGATCATGAGCGCCGCGTCCATCGATTCGAACGCGCATCGCACATGCACGAGCGTGAAGCCGCCCTGCTGAACGCTCTTTTCCGCGCTCGCCTCCGCAAACGCGCCCATCATATCCGTAAGCTGCGCCCAGAGCGCCTTATATCCGTCCGCGGAGCCGAGTGCCGCCTGCATGGCCGTGTCGGAGCGCGCGAACACGTCCTCCCACCTTCCGTTCGCGAGGTCGTCCAGCACCGCGATCGCAAACGCGTCCGCCGTCCACTCCTCCGCGACCCCGTTGACGCCCATCAACAGGCAAATCGCAAGCATCGTTGCGAGAATTTTACGCATACACACTCCCCCTCCTGGAGCCATTATAGGCGCACTGACACTTTTGGGCAACGCAATCCGCTCAAAAGGCTCGTTTCGCCCGCCGAAGCGACGGAAAACGCCCCCGAAATCTCTCAGCCGCCAAGAAAATTACTAATATTATACCAGCTTCTTGCGCGTTTGTCGATAGCAAAACCACCGTGTTCCAGCATAGCCTGCGCGCCGTTCGGGAAACGTTTAAGGGAACGGCCGCGCAGGCCGTCGCAGGGAGGGATTACCATGAAGAAGGGTCGGACGAGGCGCGTTGTAGGAGTTCTTGTCGCTGCGATGTTCGTCGCCGCGTGCATGTCGCCGCCGCTGCGCGCCTTTGAAAATCTGCCGGACGCGGTCAATCTGAAGTCCGGATCGGCGGCGGAGCTCCATTTTACGCTGCCCGGAACGGCGGAACTCGTGAGCGAATCCGAAACGGTCATTTCCAGCTTTGACCAGAGCCTGGATTCGCTGGGAAGCACGGTCACGCTGAAGGCGGGCGACACGCCCGGCACGGCGAAAGTCACCTACCGATTTCTCGGGCTGATTCCGGTCAAGACCGTTGCGGTTACGGTCGAGGCCGAAAAGACGCTGATCCCCGGCGGCCAATCCGTCGGCGTGGCGATGCTGACCGAGGGCGTCGTCGTGGTCGGCTCGTCGGACATCGGAAACACGCCCAGCCCCGCGCGGATCGCGGGAATCAAGGCGGGCGACCGGATCGTGCGCGTGAACGACACCGACGTGACGAGCGCCGCGCAGCTTCAATCGCTGATCGGCGAGGGCGGCGAGGCGCTGATCGAGGTCGTGCGCGGCGAGGAAGTGCTCGTGTTCGACGTCGAACCGGTCAGGGATTCGCGCGACGGAGCGTACCGGCTGGGCGCCTGGGTGCGCGACAGCACCGCGGGCATCGGAACGCTCACCTTTTTTGACCCGGTCACCGAAAAATTCGGCGCGCTCGGCCACGCCATCACGGACGTCGACACGGGCATAGTATTGCCCGTCGGATACGGCGGCATATACGAAAGCTCCGTCGTCGACGTGAACAAAGGAAAAAGCGGCCAGCCGGGCGAGCTGCTCGGGCAGTTTTTCGACGTCGAGACGCAGCTCGGGGAGGTCAAAAAAAATACCGACTTCGGTATCTTTGGCACGATAAACGACCCGCTCGTGAACCCGCTGTACCCGAACGGGCTGCTCGTCGGCACGCGCGCGGACGTCCACGTGGGCGCGGCGCAGCTTCTGACGACGCTCGTGGACGGCAAGATTCGCGCCTACGACTGCGAAATCGTCAAGCTGACCGAGCAGAGCGTGCCGACGACGCGCTCGATGGTCGTCAAGATCACCGACGACGGCCTGCTCGACGCGACGGGCGGCATCGTACAGGGCATGAGCGGCTCGCCGATCGTGCAGGACGGGCGGCTCGTCGGCGCCGTCACGCACGTGTTCATCAACGACCCGGCGCAGGGATACGGCATCTATATCGAATGGATGCTCGACGCGGCGAGGGAGGGAAGCGAATGAACTCCGGTTAACTTCCGAAGAAGGTGCAGGAATTTTTTGATGGGCGTCGAAGAATTTTTTTATCACGCTGACGGGGGGATGTCCAATGCCGGAGCGCGCAAAATCGGCCGTCGTCGCCGAGCCATCGCAGGCGGAGTCTGCCCGCGTTGCCAGCGCGCTCAGGTTGCTTAATTTCACACACGTCGCCGAGACCGACAACGCTATCCAGGCGCTTCGGCTCGTCGACGAGCGCCAGCCGGACGCGCTGGTCACAAGCTCCACGCTGCAGCCCTCCGACGGCGTATGGCTTGCGAGGGCCGTGCTTGCGCGGCCGCTTCGGGTTCGGCCGGCGATCGTGCTCTCGCGCGTGATGGGGCTATGGCTCCCCGGCGAGGCGGCGCTTTTGGAAAACGGCGTCGCGATCGTCGACCGGCCGCTCTTGCGCGACGCGCTCGAGAGGGCGCTCAGGGAGACGGACGTGCGCGCGCGGAGGCTTCCCGAGCGATTTCTCAGCCGAAGGAACGAGCTGCTCGTTAGGCTCGGCGTCCCCGAGCACGAGGGCCGGAAGTACCTCGAGTGCGCGGTCGGGTACGCGTATCAGGACATGCGGCTGCTCAGGGGTTTGACCGGCAAACTCTACCCGATGGTCGCCGAGCGCTTCGGCGTCAGCGCGCGAAAGGTCGAGCAGAGCATGCGCTACGCGATCGAGCTCGCGTGGAAGCACGGCCGGATCGACGAGCAATACGGAATTTTTCGCGGTACGATAGACGCGCAGCGCGGAAAACCCACCTGTGGGGAAATGATCGCGCAGCTTGCGGACATACTGCGCATGGGGGAGGTTCGAGGATGAAGAAGATGAGGCGCGCGGTGCTGATCGTGCTGGACGGCGTCGGCTGCGGCGCGCAGGCGGACGCGGACAAATACGGCGACGCCGGCGCGAACACGCTAAAGCACGTATATGAGCAGGGGAAGCCCGACATACCGAACCTCCGGGAGCTGGGCCTGCTCGCCGCGGCGGGCATCGTCCCGGCCGAGGAGGAGGAGCCGGTCGGCTGCTACGGGCGCATGATCGAGCGCGCGGCCGGCAAGGACACGACGACCGGCCACTGGGAGATCGCGGGGCTGACGCTCGACAAGCCCTTCCCCACCTACCCGAACGGCTTTCCGGAGGAGCTGATCCGGCAGTTCGAGGAGGCGGTCGGGCTCGAGACCATCGGCAACAAGCCCGCGTCCGGCACCGCCATCATCGAGGAACTCGGCGCGGAGCACCTGCGCACGTGCAAGCTGATCGTCTACACGTCCGCGGACAGCGTCTTTCAGATCGCCGCGCACGAGGCGATCGTGCCGCCGGCGGAGCTCTGGCACTACTGCCGCATCGCGCGCAGGCTCCTCAAGGGCGAGCATGCGGTCGGGCGCGTGATCGCCAGGCCGTTCGTCGGCGAGATCGGCGCGTTCCAGCGCACGTCCAACCGGCGCGACTTTTCGGTCGACCCGTCCGGAAACACGCTGCTCGACGTGCTCAAGGCCGAGGGCTACGACGTGCTCGGCGTCGGCAAGATCGAGGACATCTTCAACCACCGCGGGCTGACGGGCTCGAACCACGCCGCCGGAAACGACGCCTGCGTCGACGCGATCCTCGAATACCTGAAGAAGGATTCCTGGAAGGGGCTGCTGTTCGCGAACCTCGTCGACACGGACATGCTGTTCGGCCACAGAAACGACGTCCGCGGGTTCGCGAAGGCGCTCGAGGCGTTCGACCGGCGGCTGCCGGAAATCTTAAAACTGCTCGGCGACGACGGCATGGTTCTGATCACCGCCGACCACGGCTGCGACCCGGCGCACCCGTCGACCGACCACACGCGCGAAAAGGTTCCGGTGCTGGCGTGGGGACTGGGATTGCAGGAAGGGGTCGCACTCGGCGAGCGGTCGACGTTCGCGGACGTTTCGGCGACGATCCTCGAGGCGCTCGGCGCGCGGGCAAAGCTCGACGGCCATTCCTTCTACCGGGACATCGCGCTCGACTGACGCGCGCGGAAATACAGAAATATCACGGCGAGAAATTTCCG
>JAAYZL010000412.1 GCA_012514855.1 Clostridiales bacterium | reverse complement strand
CGTGCATGAAGGCCGCGAAGAAGGTCACGATGCGCTACCTCGAGGAAGTGCGCGGCAACGGCTGGTGGGGCGACAACGCCATGCAGGACTACTACGAGAAGCTCGAGACCGCCGAAAATCCGCTGACGTTCATCAAGACCGTCCAGCTCATGGACGCGGAGGTGCAGAGGGCCTGCGGCGGCTTCGACCACGCCGGCACGTTCGAGACGTCACTTCTGTGGGCGTTCTACCCGCAGAATGTCGACATCGAGCGCGCGAAGTGGAACACCGAGTGGTTCGCGAAGCCCGCGGTCGAAGCCAGCGTGGAGCTGGGGGAAAAGATGGCGAAGCTCTGCGTGGATTACCTTGAAAGGACGATCGTCTGAGGAGGTTGACACCCCCCCTCTCCCGTCGTGTACAATAAAACGCGGGTGTCCGAAAAGGGGAGAGGGGTGGCCAAGTGTATTCGCAGGGATTGGCAAAGCTCGGCGGGGAGTTCGGCATGCGGCCCAGCCGGAAGACGATCTATGGGGTGGTCGAGGGCTTTCCCGTCGCCATGTGGGACGGGATGGGCACGAAGACCGTTTCGGTCGCGATGAACCTCGGGGAATGCGGGCATGCGGAGGAGCTTCTGTCCAAGCCCGCGAGGGAGTACCGCATCCAACGGGGGTGCTCCGCGGCAGGCTGCGCGAGGAGAACCCGTCGGGAAGGGTGACCGTCGCGCGGCTCGGGGCCTGATCCGTTAAATGCTCTCGACGGCTTGACACGGGGCGGCCCGTGTGCTATGCTCGAACAAACGCGATGATGGAAAGAAGTAGCGCGAAACGCCGGATTAAGAGAGCCCCCGGGCGGTGCGAGGGAGCGGAGGCGGCGCGCGAAATACGCTCCGGAGCGGCCCCGGCGAAGCGGCGAGTAATCGGGGACGGCTTGCGCCCGTGAAGGCGCCTTGAGACCGCCTTTGGCGCGTGTGAGCGCCCGAAGGGCGAAAACGGAAGTGGTACCGCGATGCTGTCGCCTTCCCGATCGGAGGGCGACTTTTTGTTACGGGAGGGATGGCGAATGCAGTTCAGCGAGGAAATCATCGCGCGGCACATGCGGCCAATCACGGGCTCGGCGATCCGGGAGATCTTCAAGCTGCTCGGAAAGCCCGGCATGATCTCGTTTGCGGGGGGGAAGCCTTCGAACGCGGCGCTCGAGCCAGAGGTGATTGCGGAGATTGCCCAGGAGGTGCTCGCGAAGTACGGCGCGCATCTCCTGCAATACGGCGCGACCGAGGGCTTCGGCCCGTTTCTCGAGAGCGCGCGCGAGTTCCTGAATGGCGCGGGCGTCGCGGCCGGGCCGGGCGAGCTCCTGCCGGTGCAGGGCGGCTCGCAGGCGTGGGATTTGCTCCTGAAGGCCGTCATCGAGCCGGGCGACGTGATCCTCGCCGAGAGCCCGACGTTCCTGGGCGCGCTGCAGGCGATGCGCACCTACAATGCCGAGGTCGTGCCCATCGCGACCGACGACCGGGGCGCGATCCCGGAGGACGTCGAGGAGAAGATCAAAAAACACCGCCCGAAGCTCCT
>JAAYZL010000010.1 GCA_012514855.1 Clostridiales bacterium | reverse complement strand
CGCCGCCGCCGGCGGTGGTGTCGGATTTCGCCGGCGCTGCTGTCGGCTCCGTCCGGTCTCAGTGTCGGTTTCGCTCCGGCGTATTCACATGCATACGCCGCCTCTTTACTACACCTGAACCGCTGGAAAGCTACACTTGAAACGGCGAAAGACTACAGTGGCGCCGGTGAAAAGCGACACCATCCCCGGAGAGACCGGACATTGACTGTTTGGACGCTCCATGGTAGTATAAAAGTGCTTTTGCCTCGGCGCAGGATAGAGCGATGCAGCGGTGCAACTCGAGCGGCGCAGGGGATTTGGCGGGAGGACGGCGCATGGGCGCCGTTTCTTCTTAGCTCACGCGCCGCAGCGCGCCGTCCTCCTGGAAAACCAAAGCGAAAAACCGCGGGAGTCTGAGGGCAGAGTCCTCAGTGCGCCAAAGGCGCCTGGCTACTCCTTGCCGGCGATGCCCTTGCGCTTGCGCATGGAGTCGTTTCCACCGATCATGATGGTGTAGGAGTCGTGGACGATGCGGTCGCAGATGGCATCGGCGAGGGTGGATTCGCCGATCTTGGCGTGCCAGCCGGGGGTATCGAACTGGGAGCAGAAGATCGTGGACGCCCTCTTGCAGCGAGCTTCTACGATCTCCAGCAGATCCCGGGCTTCCGTCTCCTTCAGCGGGAACAGAAGCCACTCGTCCAGGATCAGCAGTTTGACCTGCTTGTACTGCTTCATGACCTTCCTGTAAGAACCGTCGCCGCGGGCAATGGCCAGTTCGGTCAGGATATCCGGCAGACGGACGTACCGGACGGTCAGGAAGGCTCTGCTGGCGGCCATGCCCAGGGCGCTGGCAATGTAGGTCTTGCCGTTGCCGGTGGCGCCCAATAGGATGACGTTGTGCGCCTCCTGTATGTAGGCGTTGGTGGCCAGGCGCTCGATCTGAGCTCGGTCGAGCTTTCTGTCCGGCAAGTAATCAATGTTCTCTACGCAGGCGCCGGGGTATGGGTAGTCTGCCGCACGAATCAGTCGGGCCATGCGATTGTTCTTTCTCGCGGCCCACTCCGCGTCTACCAGAAGCCCAAAGCGATCCTCGAATGGCATCTCCAGACAGGTAGCGCCGGTCATCTGCTCACGGAAGGCCTGGGCCATGACGCTGAGCTTCATTTCATGGAGTTTCCGGGTCGTCGCGTCGCTCAGCATTCTTCGCCACCCCTTCTGTAGTAGTCCGCGCCGCGCGTGAAGCCATACTGAGAAGAGGTGTCCGGAGCCGCTGCTTCCGGTTCGGGGGAAAGCCTATCCTGCCCGGACTTTAGAATTGCCTGGACGCTCTTCAGGCTGGGGCGCGCCGTGAAGCCAAGCGCCCGCTTGCAGGCCGCTTCCAGCCGTTCGGCAGAATGTTTGTCCGCGAGCTTCAGAAGCGCCAGACAGGCCTTGTAGCCCTGCTGCTCCACCGGGTACATGGAGAGAAAGTGCTCAACAACGGCACCTGTGTTTTCTCCCATCTTCGCAGCCCAGTGGCGGAAGCGCTCTGCGTTCCACTGGACATACTTCTGGTGATCCAAAGGCATGTGCGCTTCCTGCGTGCTGTATTGATTTAAGCGCCCGTACAGGCGCGGGTGGGAGCAGATGCGGTGACCCTCGAAGAGCACTTCAACGGTGTTCCGGGTGACGCGCACGTCCACCTTCTGCCGGATATACTCGTAGGGGACGGAGTAGTTCTGGTGCTCGACATGGATATGGTAGTTCGGCGCGACGGTAGCAATCTTCCACTCGGACAGCTCGAACCGGCGTACCGGCAACGCCGCCAGAAAGAGCTTCTCCTCTTCGAACAACAGCGCCCGGCTGCCATTTTTCCTTTGGAACGGCTTGTCGTTGAACGCTCTCAGACGCTCCCGGATGGCCTCGTTCAGTTCGCGCAGGGAGAGGAACTGCCGGTTGCGCAGCGCAGCGATAATCCAGGTAGAGATGATGCCTACGGTTCCCTCCACGTGCCCTTTGTCCTTGGGGGAACGCACCCGGCAGGGTATGATCGCGAGACTGTAGTGCGCCGCCATCTCCTGATAGCTTCTGTTCAGCACGACCTCCGAGCGGGTGTTCTTCACAACGCCGGTTTTCAGATTGTCGCACTGGATGATCCGGGTGACTCCGCCGAAATACTCAAACGTGCTGACATGGGCGTTGATCCACGCTTCCTGGTTCATGCTCAGGAAGGCTTCCACGTAGGCGTATCCACTGTAAGGCAGAGACGCCACGAACAGGTACGCCGGAATGATTTCGTCCGTATCCGTGTCCACAATCCCCGCCGTGTCGCCCGCCCAGTCTACCTGCATGAGTTCGCCTGGCTTGTGGTTCAGGTGCATGGTCGCGCCGGTCGTACGGAGGTAGTCGTTGTAGTACTTGCTGAACTGCGTGGACTTGTACGCCAGTTCCCCATTCAACCGGCAGGCCTCACAATACTCGAGCCACAGAAGATTCAGCGTCACGCCGCTCCTCTGCATCCCCCGATGCACCTGGGTATAATCCGGCATCCTGTATTGTGGCTTTTCTAACGATGGATACAGAGTGTTGGCCAGCTCGCGATCCGCCATATCCTCCGGCAATGGATAGCGCAGTCCCTTCGCCCTGGCCCGCTGCAATACTTCAATGACCGTTGAACGGGCACACTCGCAGCTCGTCGCGATTTGCGT
>JAAYZL010000411.1 GCA_012514855.1 Clostridiales bacterium | reverse complement strand
TATCAGAAGAAGAACAAGGTGCTCTCCGACCGCGAGAAGCGCATCGTCGCCTACCACGAGGTCGGCCACGCGCTGGTCGCCGCGCTCCAGACGAACGCCGCGCCGGTCACGAAGATCACGATCGTGCCGCGCACCTCCGGCGCGCTCGGCTACACGATGCAGGTCGAGGAGACGGAGCGCTTCCTGATGAGCCGCGAGGACATATTGAACAAGATCGCCGTGCTCGTCGGCGGCCGCGCGGCGGAGGAAGCCGTGTTCGGCTCGATCACGACCGGCGCCGCGAACGACATCGAGCAGGCGACGCGGCTCGCCCGCGCGATGGTCGCGCGCTACGGCATGTCGGACGCGTTCGGCATGGTCGCGCTGGAGACGGTCACGAACCAGTATCTCGGCGGCGACGCGTCGCTCGCGTGCTCGAACGAGACCGCCGCGGAGATCGACCGGCAGGTCATCGCGATCGTCCGAACACAGTTCGAAAAGGTCTCGAAGCTGCTCAGGGACAATATGGAGCAGCTCAACCGCGTCGCGGAGTACCTCTACCGCGAGGAGACGATCACCGGCGAACAGTTCCTCGGGATACTCAACCCGAAGCAGCTCGAGAGCGGCGAGAGGATCGCGTGAAGGTTCCGTCTGTCGACAAGGGATTGCAGAACCGCTTGATAAATCGAACCCGACGGCATGTACGTCGGGTTCGCGCATTTTTCGGGAGCCAACGCTTGCGTTGGCGGAGAAAAATGCTCACCCGCCCGGCCTTCGCCCGGAAATTGTGAAATTTCAGAAGGCCGGCCCTCCGCGATGGAAAACGAAGTTTTTCATCGCATGAGCCGACGCGCAGCGGCGGCCCAAGGCGTTGCACCAAAACCGCTCCCCGTCATAGTATGCATCGTGGGCGGCCGCCCGCATTCTATCCGAGGAGGAATGAACCATGTCTTTTTACAGCTACAAGAATGCAAACGCGGAGGTAAGTCCCGGAACCGTGAACGGGAACATCCTCACGGGGCTCAATCAGCGCGTGTGCATCCAGGTGAAAAACGTCTACGACTCGTGTCTGAACCAGACGCAACTTGACGACAAGAGGATCGTCGTCTCCAACATCGTGCCGGTCATCCCGGGCAGTTGCAGCGCCGCGAACTCGAACGCAAACTGCAACTGCAACTGCGAGGACAATGTCTGCGCCTGCAAATGCACCGCCTGCGGCCAGACGATCGGAATCAGCCACGAGCAGGCGGTGGAGAACGCCGAGAACAGCCCCTGCCCGCTGCCGACCCCCTGCGGAACGTGGACCTTCGAGAGCTGCCGCTCCTCGACCACGAAGGGCCGCATCACGAACCTGTCGGTCGAGCGGCTGTGCGACCGGCCGCAGTTCGCCCGCATCCGCGCGACCGTCGACGTGCCGATCGACGTGCTGTTCACCGACCAGCGCTGCCAGGAGTGGCTGGGCCAGGCGATCATCCAGGTCGACCGCGACGTGCTTCTGTGCATCCCCGAAGACTCGATCGTCCCCTTCACAGTCGAAAGCCTCGTGAGCGCGATTTGCGTTTCCGGCAGTTACATTGGCAATTGCATCTTTGAGATCACCGTCTGCATCACCATCGTCCTGAAGGTGCTCGCAGAGGTCGACATCATGGTGCCCACCTACGGCTTCTGCGAGGTTCCGCCCTGCGAAGAGTTCGCCGAGGCGGTGTGCGACGAGTTTTTCTCGCTGCCCTTGTTCCCGCGTTCGAGCTGCGCCTTTGAAACGGTCGCCGGTGCGTCTAACAACACCACGAACATGTTCAACGGCCAGACCGTACCCTGCCCGGGCACCAGGCCTACAAGGGGTTGCTGCGGCAGCGTTGGATCGGTTTCCACCTGCTCCAACTGCGGCACGACCTGCCAGGCCACCGGTTCCAGCTGCCCGCGCTGCGGCTCCGTCATGTCGAGCCTCAACTAGCCGCGTTTGCCATACGCGCCGGAAACCGAAGTCCCCTGGC
>JAAYZL010000410.1 GCA_012514855.1 Clostridiales bacterium | reverse complement strand
TTCCCGTGAAAAGATTTCCGACGCGTGACGGCGCATGCCGGGCACGCATACGATGCAGGGGATACTCCGAAGAACCGGAACCATCGAAAGGAGAAATGACCGTGTCAACCAACAGGAACAAAGGGCGCGGATCGGACTACTGCCTGCTGAACTCCGTTCCCAGAGCCGAGTGCGGCAGCGTGTTTTACCGCGGACCCTGTCCGAGGGCAAATGCCGTAAGCCCCGGAATATGCATAAGTACTTGCGGAGACGTGCTTTCGGGCTGCAGAATTCCCAAAGGCACGCGCCGCGCGCCGGTCTGCTGCGATCGGGACTGCATCGCCGAGGTCAGCGGAAGCGCGGATTTCGACGATTGCTGCTGCCGCAACTGCCGGCTGCGCTGCCGCTGCTGGCGCCGCAGGCCCCAGGACGGCGACGCGGGCGGGATCGGGGGCGAATCGATCGTATGCCGCTGCCGCAGCACCGACGACGAGTGCGAAGCCGTCACGGAAGTCTCGGTCCGCGAATCCGAAATCGCCGAGGCGGAGGCCGTCCGGGAGGCCGAAATCCAGGAGAATCAGGAAGTCCGCGAGCCCGAACAGCGCGAAGAAGACGACCGGCGCGAGGAAGACGACCGCGGCGGATACGACTACCGGCGCGGGTATGACTACCGCCGCGGCACGTGGGTCGAGTAGAGCCGCGGCGCGGGACAAAACGGCGCGGCCGGATGCAATGGACGGCCGCGCCGGATGTTTTCTAAATATAGCGGCAGGCAATGCCCCATCCCCCGTCGACGGGCCGGAGCGTACTACCTCGCCATCCTCCTGTACTTCCCAATGACGGCGTCGTCGTCCGTCATCTCGAGCTCAAACGCGAACTCCCTCGCCTCGCCGGGCTGCAAAAAGCCCAGCGTGCCCTTGCTCCTCGCGTCCGCGCGGCCCGCGACGCCGGCGGTGGTCGGCTCGAGGCCGAGCGCGTAGTCGCCCGCGCGCATGCACTTCCACTCGCACAGCAGCGGGAACGTTTCGGCGTCGAAGCGCACGATCGCCGCGATGCCGAGCGCTTCGTTGTGGAGCATCGCGAAGCCTTCTTTTTCCATGCCGACGTGGAAATAGCACTGTTCGTCGCGGCCGACGCCCGGCTCCTCGATCAGGTCGTACTTGTCGAGCCCTTCCCTCGCGAGCGCGTCGCGCGGCACGATCTCCCCGGCGTTCGAGTAGACGCGCGCGCCCGCGTCGAGCAGCGGGTAGCCGAAGTTCACGTGATAGACGAGCATCACCGGGCTCTCGGCGAAGCCCTGGTTCTCGACGCGGTCCGTGAGGCGGACGACCGAGCGCTCGGTCCCGACCAGGATCTCGCGGTGCAGGAGCATGTTTTCGTTGAACACGCACGCCTCCCGCACGCTGCCGGAGAGCCTCAAAACCGCCTCGTCGCCCTCGTACACGGTCTCGGAGAGCACATTTTCCGCCGGCAGGTTGCTGTACGGGCCGTGCAGCCCGAGCACCCTCCCGTCGTCCTCGCTCGGCGCGCCCGCGTAGGTGATGCCGCAGGTCGTGAGCAGCCCGGCGTTGAACTGCTTCAGGAAGCCGCGCACGCCGTCCTCGACGTAGAACTGCGGCGCGCGCACGCCGGTCTTCGACGCGAAGCCGACGTTTACGCCCTTGTAGCGCAGAAACGGTATGTCCATGCCGCGGTCGGCCATCACCGTCAGCGACAGCCCCTTGCCGTTCCGGACGTCGAACGCGCGCACGCCGCGCGCCGGGCCGTCGTTGAACAGGTGGTCCTTGATCCCAAGTACCGTGGACAGGTCGCCGACGTACTTTCTCAGCTCGAACAGTTCGCTCTTTTTCATTTTTAATCTTCCCTCCGCCGTTGCTCCTCATATTCTATCCTATAGTATACAATTTTTACCGTCCGCGCACAAGGCCCTCGGGCATTTTTCCGCGCGCTACCTTTATAAGAACTTAATTCTCTTGCGCCCGGTTTGTGATATAATCGACGTTGAGAGGGGGCCGGAGCATGCCGCGCAGACAGCTCGGGAAAAGGCGGGAGCGGATGCTCCTGTTTTCGTGGCGCGACACCGGCGTCACGGCGCTGATCCTCGCGGGCGCGGCGATGCTGTGCTTCCTGATGCGCTTCATGGGCGACGGGGAGAACTACGTGTCGATGGTGCTGCTGTTCGCGGTCGCGCTGGTCAGCCGGATGACCTCCGGCTACTTTTACGGCGTCGCGGCGGCGGTCGCGGGCGTGTTCGGCGTCAACTACGCGTTTACGAGGCCGTACATGGCGTTCTGCTTCTCGCTGACCGGCTACCCGCTGACGTTCGTCACGATGTTCGCCGTCGCGATTCTGATCAGCGGCATGACGGCGCAGTTGAAGCGCCAGGTGCGGCAGAACTACAGCTCGCGGCTCGAGGAAATGCGCGCGAACCTGCTGCGCGCGGTTTCGCACGATCTTCGGACGCCGCTCACGTCCATCTCGGGCGCGGCGTCGGTGCTCTCGCGCAACCTCGGCAAGATCGACGAAAATCGCCAGCGCGCGCTGCTCAACGAAATATCGGGGGACGCGGAGTGGCTGATCCGCATGGTCGAAAACCTCCTGTCGATCACGCGCATCAACGCCGAGCGCGCGAGCGTCAAGAAGGTTCCGGAGGCGGCGGAGGAAATCGTCTCGGAGGCCGTGCGCAAGTACCGCAAGCGCTTTGACGCGCCCTCCGCCGAGATCGCGATGCCGGGGGAGCTGATCATGGCGCCGATGGACGCGATTCTGATCGAGCAGGTGATCACAAACCTGCTGGAAAACGCCGCGCTGCACGCCGCGGGCGCGACGTGGGTTAGGGTCACGGTTTCAAAGCGCGGCTGCGAGGCCGTGTTCGAGGTGGAGGACAACGGCGCGGGCATCGAGCCGGACAAGCTGCCGGGGCTTTTCGAGGCCTCCGCCAGCAGCTACAACGACAGCGCCGCAAACTCGCGCAACATGGGCATCGGGCTCAGCGTCTGCCGGACGATCATCTCGGCGCACGGGGGCACGCTCACCGCCGAAAACGCGCCGGGCGGCGGCGCGCGCTTCCGGTTCACGCTGCCGACGGAGGAGGGGGACACACATGCGCAATGCGGCAACCATACTCATCGTTGAGGACGACGAGCGCATCCGAAACTACATGCGAACCGTGCTCCAAAGCTCGGACTACGCGGTGCTCGAGACCGGAAACGCGAAGACCGCGCTGTCGATCGTGGCCTCGCACAACCCGGACCTGGTGATATTGGACCTCGGCCTCCCCGACCGCGACGGCCAGGAGATTTTGAGCGAGATGCGCCAGTGGTCGCGCGTGCCGGTCGTCGTGATCTCGGCGCGCGGGCTCGAGAAGGACAAGGTTGCCGCGCTCGACAACGGCGCGGACGACTATATCACAAAGCCGTTCGGAACCGACGAGCTGCTCGCCCGCATCCGCGCCGCGCTGCGCCACGGGAGGCAGCGCTACGAGGGCGAGCGCACCGTGTTTTCCGGCAACGGCCTGGTCGTGGACACCGAGCGCCGGATCGTGCGCGTCGACGGCCAGCCGATCCACCTGACGCAGATCGAGTACAAGATCGTGACCCTTCTGTGCCGGAATTCCGGAAAGGTGCTGACCCACGACTACATGATCCGCGAGGTCTGGGGCCCGTTCTCGAACTGCGACACGCAGCTTCTGCGCGTCAACATGGCCAACATCCGCAGAAAGATCGAGAAGGACCCGACGATGCCGGAGTACATCACGACCGAGATCGGGGTCGGGTATCGGATGATCGAGATGGACTGAAAGACAAAAGCCCGCGTCGCACAGGCGCGGGCTTCAGCGTGTCGACAAAGTCGCCGCGCTATCCGGGAAATGCAGAATTTCTTGTGACGCTTCGCGAATCGTGTTGTATCTCGCGGCGGCAGGGGGGATGCGGGCCCCGCCCGCTTACTGGGCGGTCAGCGTGCAGTCCTGGAAGAACATCGTGTCATAGGTCTCGGTTTCCCAGACCTCGAAGGTGAAGCGGAGCTCGCGCGCGTTTTCCAGAGCGTAGCCGGAGGTCTCCTCCTCGCCCTCGATCGGCTGGAGC
Source organism: Clostridiales bacterium (assembly GCA_012514855.1). Next base: position 497 of record JAAYZL010000410.1, on the reverse strand, counting down.
AGGAAGTAGTCCGATTTCGTCTCGCCGTCGAGCACCCCGTAGACGCCCAGTCCGTACACCTTGACGCCGTCGGCATAGGGGTCGCCGACGGAGATGGAGATCGCCTTGCCGGTGTTGTTTTCCACGATCACGTAGAAGTGGAGGCTAAGGCTGCTCTCGTCGAACGCGCTGTCGAAGAGGGACATCCTGACGCCGCGCTGGTCGATCAGCATCAGGCCGTCCTCGATCGAGGGCATGGAGGTCGGCGCCGGGGCGCGGGCGGCGAGTTCGTCGTAGGCGCGGTCGATCAGGTCGTAGATCTCGCCATCGGTCAGTTTCGTCAGGTCGAGGGAATCGATCCCCGGCTCGGGGATTGTCACCGCGTAGCCGATGTTCGGCCCGACCCGCGGCTCCTCGGAGGGCGCCTCGGTCTGGGCCGGGGGCGCTTCCGTCTCGGCAAGGGGCTCGTCCGAACGCTTGTCCTTCAGGCCGAAGTTGAAACTCGCCGCGCTCGCGCA
>JAAYZL010000409.1 GCA_012514855.1 Clostridiales bacterium | reverse complement strand
GGCGGCTCCGGCTGGCTGGGCAAGGACTTCCCGGTCTTCGCCGACTGACCCGGCATCAGACTGAACCCCCGGGGCGGACGCCCCGGGGGTTTTAAATGTCTTTGGCAAGCGGCTCCCACCACGCGCGCCCAGAGCGTTCGTCTGGAGAAACAGCGCGGGGTCGCCGATCGAGCGGTCGACGTGGCTCTCGGCGATTCCGGGGCGATTTCCAATTGCGGATTCGGCGGGCCGGACCGTGGTATAGTATAGGGGGAGGTGCGGCATGAAGGAAATCTATCTGGCGGGGGGCTGCTTCTGGGGGACGCAGAAATACCTGGGCCTCGTTCCCGGCATCCTCGCGACCGAGGCGGGATATGCGAACGGGGCGACCCCCAACCCGAACTACAGGGACGTCTGCTCCGGCAGCGGCCACGCGGAGGTCGTGCGCGTGGAGTACGACGAAACGATTCTCCCGCTCGGGGAACTGCTCGAAATCTACTATGAGGGCGTCGACCCGACCGCCGTCGACCGGCAGGGAAACGACGTCGGAAAGCAGTACCGCACCGGCGTTTACTTCGCCGACCCGGACGACGGGCCGCTGATCCGCCGTTCGCTGAACGCGCTGGAGGAAAGGCTCGGGCGGCGCGCGGCGATCGAGGTCGGGCCGCTCGAAAACTATCGCCCGGCGGAGGAATTTCACCAGAACTATCTGGACAAGCACCCCGGCGGCTACTGCCATATCCCCGCGGGGCTTTTGCGCCGCGCGGCGGGGCGCAAATAGGGACAAGAAAACACGATCTTTACTTGACATCCTTAAAAACCTGTGATAGAGTGTATCCCAATCCAACAGCAATTGCGTCGAAGGGAACCAAACCCCCGTTTGCCGGAAGCACAGAGAGGGCCGGGCGCTGGGACGGCTCGTGAGGGCAGTGGAGGGAACTCATCCCGGAGCAGCAGGCGGAACGCCGGAGAAATCCGACTACTATGCCGTGCCGGAGGCCCACCGTTACAGGGGACGCGATATCAGAGGACCGTTCGGTTCTCCCGTATCGTTCGAGAGTGCGCGTAGGCATACGCGAATTCAGGTGGTACCGCGAGGCGTTCAGCCCTCGTCCTGACAGCAGGACGGGGGTTTTTTGTACGGAAAACGACATCGGACATGGGAGGGGAGCGACATGGAAAGCAATCGAATCCTCATCTTCGACACGACGCTTCGGGACGGAGAGCAGACCCCCGGCGTGAACCTGAACCTGTCGGAAAAGCTCGAAATCGCGCGCCAGCTCGAGCTGCTCGGCGTCGACGTCATCGAGGCGGGGTTCCCGGCCGCCTCGCCGGGCGACTTCGAGGCGGTGCGCGCGGTCTCGAAGAGCGTCAACTGCTCGGTCGCGGCGCTGTGCCGCTGCGTGCCGGCGGACATCGAGCGCGGCTGGGACGCGGTGCGCCTGGGCAAGAAGCCGCGGATACACGTGTTCCTGGCGACGAGCGAAATCCACATGAAATACAAGCTGCGCATGGAGCCCGACGAGGTGCTCAGGCGCGCGGTCGAGGGCGTGAAGCTCGCAAAAAGCCTGTGCGAG
>JAAYZL010000408.1 GCA_012514855.1 Clostridiales bacterium | reverse complement strand
GCTGCCGTCCGGATTCTCGTCGAGCTTGACGTCCGACGGATAATTGTCGCTCATATCGCAGACCTCCTTTTGAACATTATACCAGAAAACCGGGCGGCTGGCAAATGGTTCTGCTTTAATTTATTGGAATGATCTTGACGTTGCCGCCGCTCAAGCCGGTTTCGCGCAAAACGAGCTCGAGGATCACCGCGCTCTCCTGCCTGGTGATGCCGTCCGCGCGCACGAGCACGTTCGCGGAATCGGTGTGCACGGTGACGACCGCGCCCTCGTACCCCCTGGCGCGCAGCACGCCCTCGATCGTCAGCTCCTTCTCCGACCAGTCCGCGAGCTCGATCAATTTCCGCTGCGCGAGCGCGCGCGTTTCGTCGTCGGTCCTTTCGCCGTAGATGATCTCGCTCAACTGCGCCGCCTGCATCGCGCGAAGCTGCTCGCGCTCGGTCCGGAACTCGACGAGCGGGTCTACCTCCTCCTCCGCCGCGGGGGGCGGCTGGGCCGCGGTCTCGACCGCGTCCTTTTTGAAAAACAGCCCCGGCCAGATCGCCGCGACGCCCGCGGCCAAGACCGCGACGAAGCAAATCGCCAGCGTCCACTTTCTTAGCATGCTATTCCCTCCGCATCTCTATGACTTCAATTCGCGAAAGCTCCGTGTCGAGAAGCGCGCGCGCCGCCTGCGCGAGCGAGAGCCGGACGCGCACCTCGTTCGCGCCCTCGGCGACGATCACGACGCCGAGCACCGCGCCGTCGCGCTCGGTGACCATCGCGCGCACGTCGCCCGCGCCGTCCACCGCCGAGAGCACGCGCTCGAGCCGCGCCTCGAGCTCCGTCGGCTGCGCGCCGCCCGACGCCTCGCGGTTTGTCGAGAGGAACAAGAGCGCCAACACGCACACCGCCACCAGCAGCAGCAGCCATTCGAGCCTGCGCGCCCCGTGGATTTTTTCCCAAAAACCCTTCCACGCGCCCGTCATGCGATGAGCGCGGCCGCCACCCGCGCGATCAGAAGCGTCGCCGACAGCCCGAACAGAAACCGGACGCCCTTTTTCTTCGTCCCCTCCGGAAGCAACAGCTCCAGCGCCGCCGACAGCGCGCAGATTGCCGTGAGCCGAACCACCGCTTCCGCAAGCCGCTCCATCCACACCACCTACCTCACGATGCCCTGCCCGGCGGTCAGCACACCGCCCAGCAACAGCGTCAGAATGACCGCGCCGGACACGCACACGACCAAGAGCATGCCCGCGACGCCCGAAAACTTGTCCGAGAGCTCGAGAAGCTGGTCCTCGGCGACCGGCTCGAGCATCGCCGACACGAGCTTCAGCGCGATGAGCGCCGCGATCAGCGCCATCAGCGGCCGCGCGCAGATCGAGACGAGCACCATGATCCCCGTCACGCCGGCGGCGTTCTTGACCAAGAGCACGCTCGAGACGAGCGCGTCCATGGTGTTGGCGACCTCGCCGCCGATGATCGGCAGCAGGTTGTCGACCGCGTAGCGCGCGGTGCGCACGGCGGCGGAGTCGTAGCCCGAGCCGAGCAGCGCCTTGACCGCCGAGAGCCCGAGAAAGCCGGTCATCAAGACGCCCGTCGCCCAGTTGACGATGCCCTTGACGAGCTCGAACAGCCGGTCGAGCCGCAATTTCGGGCTGAGGTTGCCCGCGACCGCGAGCGCAGACGCGAGCGCGCACAGCTTCAATCCCACGCCCGCGAGCAGCGCCGAAAACGCGTTGCCCGCGAGCGCCGACAGGGGCGTAACCAGCGCCGCCGACGCGGTCGCCCCGGACAGCGAAAGCAGCGTCGCCATCACCGGGAACATCGCGTCCGACAGCGACGCGATCCGAAGCGTCAGCGCCTGCGCGTCCGCGATCAGCGAGAGAAACCACGTCGTCAGCCGCGCCGCGCACACCAGGTACGCGATCTGCGAGACGACCGCCGTGCCGCGCCCGTCGCCCGCGAGCTGCCTCGCGAGCGCGCTCAGTAGCGCCGGGGCGAGCAGCCCCACGACCATGCCCGCCGCGCGAGAGAGCTCCGAGAGCAAAGTGTCCTTCGCCTTTTCGAGAAGCTGCTCGATGTCCCAGGCGTCCTCGCCGGACGCGATGGACAATATCATCTCCCGCACGTCGACGTCCGCGCCCTCGGCGGCCTTTTCGAGCGCCGAGAGGTCGACGGCGTCGACGACGCCGACAATGTCGACAATGTCGACGGCGTTTTCCTCGGCAAGCGCCGGGGCCGCGAGGCAGATCAGCGCCGACAGCAGCGCGGCCAATACGCGCCACACGGTCATGCGATCGCCTTCGTGACCAGCGAAAACAGGTCGGCGATCATCGGCGCGGCCATCGCGAACAGCGTCACGCGCACCGCGAGCTCGATCCGCCCCGCGAGCGCCTTCTCGCCCGCGTCCTCGCAGAGCTGCGACGCGAACTCCGCGATCAGCGAGACCCCCGCCGCGCGCAGGATCAGCGCGGGCCCGCCATCCATGCCCGCCGCCGACGCGAAGCCCGCGACGGACTCCGCCGCCTTTTGCAGCCCCGGCGCGAGCATCACGAACACCGCCGCGCCCGCCGCGAGCGCGACCCCCGCCGCGAGCTCCGGGCGCTGCGCGCGCATCGTCGCCGAGGCGAGCGCCGCCGCGACCAGCAGAAGCACGATTCTGACCGCGTCCATCAGTTGAGCTGAAACACGGCGCGCACGCTGTCAAAGAAGCCCGAGAGCATGTTCACCACCATCAAAAGCACCACGACGAGCCCGGAGAGCGTCGCGAGCATCGCCACGTCCTCCCGCCCCGCGCGCGTGAGCACCTGCGCGATCACCGACGTCAGAATGCCGATCGCCGCGATCTTGAATACGAAATCGATGTCCATACGTCCCTCCCTTGCCCGCGTCAGACGAACGCGATCGCGAGCATCAGCCCGCAGAGCAGCCCGAGCGTCGTGTACAGCCGGCCCTTCTCCGCGCCGGCTTTGGAAGCCTCGCTCTCGAGCCTGCCGACCTCGCGGAGCGCGGACGAAAACAGCACCTCCTGCTCGGCGCGCGCGGTCATGCCGAGCCCGTCGAACAGCGCGGAGAGCGCCGCGAGGTCGTCCGCCGTCAGGCAGTCGAGCGTGGCCCCGCGCTTCGTCAACTGCGCGGCCGCCTTTTTCCACGCCGAGGCCGCGCCCTCCCCGCCCGCGAGCAGCCTGCCCGCGAGTCTGAACGGCTCGAAGCCCGATTTTTCTAGCGCCGCGTGCAGCGGAAGCAGACGCTCGAGCATTTGGATGCGCAGAAGCTGCATCGCGTCCATCGCCTGCCGGAGCGCCGCCGCGCGCCGGAGGCACCCCTGCGCGATGCTCCTGCCGATCAGCGCCGACCCGACCGCCGCCAACAGCGCGAGCGCGATTCTCATGCGCTTCCCCCCAGTTCCCGTATTTCCGCGAGCTGCCCGAGCCCGCCGTCGATCAGCGCCACGAGGTCGAACGCGCCGCAGCGCAGCATCTCCCGGAGCGCCGGGCGCCTCTCCGCCTCGCGGACGCTCGAGGCGTGCGCGCTCGCGAGCACCGCTGCGCCGGAGCGCCGGGCGTCGAGCACCGCGTCGGCGTCGCGCTTTCCGCCGAGCTCGTCCGTCACAACGACGTCCGGCTTCAGCGAGCGCACCATGTGCGAGATCGCGATATGCTTCGGGCACATGTCCATCACGTCGGTGCGCAGGCCCACGTCGAGCGTCGGGATGCCCGCGCGGCACGCGGCGAGCTCGCCGCGCTCGTCCGCGAGCGCCACGGTGTAGCCCGCGTCCGAGATCAGCCGCGCCGCGTCGCGCAGAAGCGTCGTCTTTCCCATGCCGGGCCGCGAGACGATCAGCGCGCTCCGGGCGGTTCCGCCCTTGGTGAGCTCCTTCGCGAGAACCGCCCCCGCGCCCCGGACCTCCCTGGCGACGCGCACGCACAAGGCGCTCAAGTACGTGATCGCCGCAATCCGCCCCGTCTCCACCGCGCAGCGCCCCGAGACCCCGACGCGCGAGCCGCCCGGCAGCGTGAAAAACCCCTGCCGAAGCTCGTCCTCCCACGCGTACAGGCTGTGCTCGAGCATCCGCGCGGCGATTTCCTGAAAAGTCTCCGGATTGAGCGGCTCCGGCAGGAGCTCGTCCCCTCCCGAAAAGCAAAGCTGCGGCCGGGAGGCCGGGCGGAGGCGCAGCTCGGTCAGGACGCCGCCCCGCGCGCGCACCCGACCTGCAAGGCCGTCCGGCAAATACCCCGCGAGCCTCTCGACCGCGTCCAAGCGCCCACCTCCCCACAGATCGAATATATGAACCGGAAGGACAGGTTATCCCACGAAAAAAGCCCCCCGAAGGGGGGGGCGACAGACCGGCGATGAACCGATGGGGCGACAGCCTGTTCAAAAACCCGCAAGGCAAGGAGCCGAGCCCGCAAAAGAGGGAGCTTATCCGGGCAATAAGTGACCGACTTTTGCGGGCGAAAAGAGGTCGCGCGCAGCGCGACTAGCGCCGGGTATTGAGCGAATAAGCGCCCAACCGGAGGGAGGGCTGAGCCCGTGGCTTCCGGAGCGAAGCGGCGTGGGGCGAGAAGCGAAATCACCCGGCGCGTACCCGCGGCGCGAAGCGGGGCGGGCGATGTGGCGACACGGCATTGCGGGGAATTTCAACAGGCTGGGAATCAGTTCCGGGCGACGCCGCTCTTCCGGATCAGCTCGACGGCCTGCGGGCACATCAGCGTATAGACGATCGTCATGACGACGGACGAGGCGAAGCGCAGCACGATGTTGACAAAGGTGAGCGCGGTCGGGTAGGCGAGGATCTGCGCGTCGAAGTAGAGCCCGACGGTGTTGATCGCGGTCACCGCGAGGCAGCTCGCGAGCACGATGCCGGCCGTCTGGCGCATGGTCGGCTCAAAGCCCTTTTTCTGCGCGTACAGGCCGACGATCAGGCCGCTCGCGATCGGCGCGACGAGCCACAGCGCCGTCGTCGGGCCGAGTCCGTAGCGCAGAAACTGGAAGATGAACTCCCCCAGCCCGCCGACGATCATGCCGTCGGCATAGCCGAACAGCAGCGCGCACACGATGATCGGAAAATACGCGAGCGAGGCCTTTATGCTCAGCGTGGGAATATCGATCGCGACATACTTCAGCAGCACCATCAGCGCGATGAACACCGCATTCGTGACAAGTCTCTTCGCATTCACCGAATCCACCTCCATTTTGGGTTTTTTTCGATTTCGCGGGGCATTTTGCACCCCCGCGCATGCAATTATAACGTATTTCCTTCCAATTCTCAATGGTGATTTTTCATTGAGAGGGTATAATCGACATACTAAGGAGAGAAGTGGGAGGGGACTCCATGAAGCGCAGCACAGACAAGCAGCCGCAGTACAAGATTTTGTCGATCGACCCGTGGCTGAAGCCCTATTACAACGACATCTCCCTTCGAATGCAGCGCCACGCGGACACGCGCCGGCAGCTGTTGGGCGACCGGGCGGACCTCGCGTCGTTCGCGAACGGCCACCTCTACTACGGCATCTCCCGGACGGAGGACGGCTGGGTGTACCGCGAGTGGGCGCCCGGCGCGGACGCATTGCACCTGATCGGCGACTTCAACGGCTGGAACCGCTCAAGCCACCCGCTTCGCAAGCTCGAGGACGGCAACTGGGAGATCCTCCTCCCCGGCGAGGACGCGCTCATGCACGGCCAGCGCGTGAAGGTGCAGGTGACGAAGGGCGGCGAAGCGTTCGACCGGATACCTCCTTACATCCGCCGCGTCGTCAGGGACCCGGAGACGGAGGAGTTTTCCGGGCAGGTCTGGGCTCCGCACCGCCCGTTCCGCTGGACCGACGGCGGCTACGGAAAGCGGAAGCTCAACCCGCTGTTCATCTACGAGGCGCACGTCGGCATGGCGCAGGAGGACGAACAGATCGGCACCTACCGCGAGTTCGCCGACCGCATACTCGACCGCGTGCAGGAGGCCGGGTACAACACGATCCAATTGATGGCGATCATGGAGCACCCGTACTACGCGTCGTTCGGCTATCAGGTGACGAACTTCTTCGCCGCGTCCTCGTGGTACGGAAACCCGGAGGATTTGAAGTACCTGATCAACACCGCGCACGAGATGGGCATGTTCGTGCTCCTGGACATTGTGCACTCCCACGCGAGCAAAAATACGATCGAGGGCATCAACCGCTTCGACGGCACCGACGACCAGTTCTTTTTAAAGCGCGATCACCCGGCGTGGGACACGAAGCTGTTCAACTACGCAAAGCACGAGGTCATCCATTTCCTGCTGTCGAACCTCAAGTTCTGGCTGCAGGAGTACCACTTCGACGGCTTCCGCTTCGACGGCGTGACCTCGATGCTCTACCACGACCACGGACTGGGAACCGACTTTTTGCGCTACGACCGCTACTTCAGCCTGAACACGAACGTCGAGGCGGTCACGTATCTCCAGCTCGCGAACGAACTGATCCACGCGGTCAACCCGTTCGCGATGACCATCGCCGAGGACATGAGCGGCATGCCCGGCATGTGCCTGCCGATCCGCTACGGCGGCATAGGCTTCGACTACCGGCTGTCGATGGGCGTGCCGGACTTCTGGATTCGCGCCCTCAAGGACCAGTCCGACGAGGACTGGGACATGCAGAAGATGTGGTACGAGCTGACGACGCGCCGCCCCGAGGAGAAAAACATCGGCTACTCGGAGAGCCACGACCAGGCGCTCGTCGGCGACAAGACGCTGATCTTCCGCATGGCGGACAAGGAGATGTACGGCGGCATGGACAAGGCGTTCCATTCCGTCGTCATCGACCGTGCGATATCGCTTCACAAGATGATCCGGTTCATCACGATGGCGCTCGCGGGCGAGGGATACCTGAACTTCATGGGCAACGAGTTCGGCCACCCGGAGTGGATCGACTTCCCGCGCGAGGGCAACAACTGGAGCTACAAGTACGCGAGGCGCCAGTGGTCGCTTCAGGACAACGGCTCCTTGAAGTACCAGTGGCTGCGCGACTTCGACCGCGCGATGCTGAAGTTCGCGCGCAAGTACCGCGTGCTTTCGAAGCGCGGCGCGGTGAATCTGTGGATCGACCAGGAGAGGAAGCTGCTCGCGTTCTCGAAGGGCGACCTGATCTACCTGTTCAACTTCCACCCGACCTTGTCCCCCACCGACTTCTTCCTGCCGACGCACACGCTCGGCCCGGGCGAGTACCGCGCGGTGTTCACGACCGACGACGAGGCGTTCGGAGGGCTCGGCCGCGTCAGCGCCGACTACGTCTACGAGGCCCGGAACCATATCGGCCGCGGCGAGGGCTTTCAGGTCTACATCCCCAGCCGCACGGCGGTGGTGTTTCGCAGGACGTAGCGGTATTTCCAGAATTTGGCCGGGTTTTTGCGGGCCGCGCCTTGCGAAAGTCCGCCGCTTCGGGTATACTTAGGACAGTGCCGGCTGAAAGCGCAGTCGGCGTTTCAGCGGTTCGGAATGCGTGTATATTCATCGCGAGAGGTGTTTTCGTGAAAAGGCAGGCGACTGTCGTCGAAAGACAGGGAAAGCTGATGGCCGAGGTCGTCCGCACGGAGGCGTGCCATCAGTGCCGCGCGTGCGAGTTCGGCCAGACCGAGAGCGTGTTCGTCGATCTGCCCGCGGGGAACTACCGTCCCGGCGACTCGGTCGAGCTGACGCTCGCGGAGGGCCGCGTGACGCTCGCCTCGCTGATCGCCTACGGGCTTCCGGTCGCGCTGCTGTTCGCCGGCCTCGTGATCGCGAGCGCGCTGGGCCTCCGGGAGGTCTGGCAGGCGGTCTCGGCGTTCGGCGGACTCGCGGTCGGGCTCGCCGCCATCAAGATTCTGGAGCCGAGGCTGCGCCGCTTTCAGCCGCAGGCGCGCCCATGTGACAAAAAGGAGGAATAACTTGTGTCTGAGAACATTTTGAATTTGAAGTCGGAGGACCTCGCGGAGGTCAAGCTCTCGTCGCTGGGGACGCTGCTGGTGGACTTCTGGGCGCCCTGGTGCGGGCCGTGCCGCATGGTCGCGCCGGTGCTCGAGCAGTTGGCCGGGGAGCTCGGGGGACAGGTTCGCGTCGGAAAGATCAACATAGACGACAATCCCGAGGCCGCGTCGAAGTACCGCGTGTCGAGCATCCCGACGATGATCCTGTTCAAGGACGGCAAGGAGGTCGCGCGCACGATCGGCGCGCAGCCCAAGGGCGCGCTCCTCGCGCTGATCAACGCCCACAAGTAATCCCCGCGTGTTAAATCCCGCGCACCGGCGCGATTCGGAGGATTTTTGTGGTATACTTATGGCGGATAGAGAGGTCTGCCATAGAATCAATGTGCCGGCATCCGCCGGCACTTTTTGGTATGGAACTTCCATGACCGCTCGCGTCGACGGCGGCATGTGGCGAATAATCTTCCCCATCCGACAATACGAAAAGGAGGGATACTTCTGTCCCAACGAAAGACCAAAAACAGGGAACCCAGGCTGCGCGTGATCCCGCTCGGGGGCTTCGGCGAGATCGGAAAGAACATCACGGTGTTCGAGTACATGGACGACATCGTGGTCGTCGATTTAGGCTCCATGTTCCCGCGAGAGGACATGCCGGGCATCGACCTGGTGATCCCGGACGTGACCTACCTCGAAAAGAACCGCGACCGCATTCGCGGCTATATCATCACGCACGGCCACGAGGACCACACCGGCTCCGCGCCGTACATCCTCAAGGACATGCCGGCGCCGCTGTACGGAACGCGGCTGACGCTCGCCCTGGTCGCGCAGAAGCTCAAGGAGTTCCGGCACATCGAGGGCATCCAGATGAACGTCGTCGAGCCCGGCGACGAGATCGAGCTCGGCGCGTTCAAGATCGAGTTCATCAAGGTCAACCACTCGATCGCGGGCGCGTGCGCTTTGGCGATCCACACGCCGGTCGGCACCGTCGTGCACACCGGCGACTTCAAGGTCGACTTCACGCCGGTCGACGGCGAGCCCATCGACCTCAACAAGTTCGGCGAGCTCGGCAGCAAGGGCGTGCTGCTTTTGATGGCGGACTCGACGAACGCCGAGCGCCCCGGCTACACGATGTCCGAAAAGACCGTGTGCCAGACGTTCAACAACCTGTTCGAGCGCGCGCAGGGGCGCATCATCATCGCGATGTTCGCCAGCAACATCCACCGGATACAGTCGGTCGTCGACTCGTCCGTCCGCTTCGGGCGCAAGGTCTGCATGGTCGGGCGCAGCATGGTCAACATCTCGAAGGTGTCGATGCAATTGGGCGAGCTGAAGATTCCGGAGGGAAAGCTCGTGTCCATCGACGACATCGACCGCTTCGAGGACAACGAGATCACGGTTGTGACGACCGGCAGCCAGGGAGAGCCGATGAGCGGCCTCTCCCGGATGGCGTTCGCCGAGCACAGGAAGCTCGAGATCCGCGAGAGCGACATGGTCATCGTGTCCGCGACGCCGATTCCCGGAAACGAGAAGAGCGTCTCGCGCGTCATCAACCAGCTCGTCCGGACCGGCGCGGACGTGATCTACGAGGCGCTCGCGGAGGTGCACGTCTCCGGCCACGCGCGGCAGGAGGAATTGAAGCTGATGCACGCGCTGGTGAAGCCGAAGTTCTTCATCCCCGTGCACGGCGAGTACCGGCACCTGCACCAGCACGCGCGGCTCGCCGAGGCGATGGGCATGCCGGAGTCGCACATCCACATCCCCGAGCTCGGCGAGATGATCGAGTTTTCGGAAAACGGCATGTCCGTCGCGGGAACCGTCCCGGCCGGGTCGACGCTGATCGACGGCCTGGGCATCGGCGACGTCGGCGCGGTGGTTCTCAAGGACCGCAAGCACCTCGCCGAGGACGGGCTGCTCATCGTCGTCATGGGCGTCGACCACGACCGGCGCGCGGTCGTCTCCGGGCCCGACATCATCAGCCGCGGCTTCGTCTATATGCGCGAGGCGGACGAATTGGTCGAGGGCGCGCGCAACGCCGCGAAGCGCGCGATCGACGCGTTCGGCCCGGTCGAGTCCACCGACTGGAACCACCTGAAGAACGACGTGCGCGACGCCGTGCAGCGCTATATCTACGAGACGCTCAAGCGCAACCCGATGATTTTGCCGATCGTCGTCGAAATTTGAACCGATCGGCCGGTATGCTCGTCCAATGGAGAACGGAGGCGATTTGATGAATCCGTATGACCTTGCGCACCAGCTCGCGCGCTCGATGAAGGAGAGCGAGGAGTTCCGGGAGTACGACAGGCTGCGCGGCTCGGCCTACGAGGACGACACAAACCGCGCGCTCCTGGACGAGTACAAGCGGCTGCAGTTCCGCGTGCAGGCGAAATTGGCCTCGGGCGAATCGATGCCGGAGAACGACCTCGAGCGCCTCAAGCAGATCGGGACGCTTTTGCAGTTCAACCCGGACGTGAGCGCCTATCTGCTGGCGGAATTCCGCTTCCAGAAGATGCTCGCGGATATCTTCAAAATACTCGCGGACGTGGCCGGCATCGACCTCGATTCGCTCACCAGGAGCTGACCTATGGCGAACAAGCGGCACATGAGGCGCCCGCGCAAAAGGGCGTTCTACCGGCCCGAGCGGTACGATCAAAAGGCGCTGCGCGACGAGCGCGAGTACGGCGTATTCTGGTACGCGTGGCTGTGGCGGGCGCTCCGCCCGGTCATGATCTTCCTGTGCGCGCTGCTCATCGTCATAGGGCTCGTCACGATGACCTGGGACGAGGCCTACGAGAACTACCTGATGCCCGTCGACCCGAACAACCAGCAGGTCGTGCGCTTCACGATCGAGAGCGGCACGAGCGTGTCCGAGATCGGCGCGGCGCTGGTGAAGGCGAAGCTCTTGCGCAACGAGACGGTGTTCAAGTACCTCGTGCAGTTCAAGGGCGTGACGAACCTCATCAGCTACGGAACCTACAACCTGTCGCCGTCGATGGACGCGAACGCGATCATCGCGGAACTGTCGTCCGGCAGCCAGAACACCGAGCGCACGATCACGATCATCCCCGGCTGGACGGTCGAGAAGATCGCCGACTACCTGTACGCGGAGGGCGCGATCGCCGACAGGGAGGAGTTCCTGAACCTCTGCCGCGACGCGACGGCGTTCGCCGACATGAGCTACCCGCTGAAGCTCGCGCAGGACTCGGGCACGCTCGTCGGCCGCAAGTACCAGCTCGAGGGCTATCTCGCGCCCGACACCTACCGCATCTTCCGCTCGGCGAACGCGCAGAGCATACTCAACACGCTGATCGAGCAGACGAACGTCGTGTTCGACCGGGTGTTCTACGCCGACAACGTCCAGTATTACGCCGACGAGGAGGGCAATTACCACGAGGTCGAGCAGTACAAGACGACGCTGACGATGGACCAGTCGATCATACTCGCGTCCCTGATCGAGAGGGAGGCCGGCAAGACCGAGGACTATGTGAAGGTCTCCGCCGTGTTCCACAACCGCCTGAACGCCGGCTGGAAGCTCGAGAGCGACCCGACGGCTACGTACCTGATGGGCATCGACAAGCTCGCGCTGACGGCCGAGGAGACCGCGCAGGTCAACAACTACAACACCTACGTCGTCCCGGCGCTGCCGGTCGGCCCGATCTGCAACCCGTCCGCGCTGGCGATGGAGGCGGCGCTGCACCCGGACCTCCAGTTCATGGCCG
>JAAYZL010000407.1 GCA_012514855.1 Clostridiales bacterium | reverse complement strand
TCGCCAGCGACCCGATCAAGCCGATGTTCGGGCCTTCCGGCGTCTCGATCGGGCAGATGCGCCCGTAGTGCGAGTAGTGCACGTCGCGCACCGCGAAGGACGCGCGGTCGCGGTTCAGGCCGCCCGGCCCCAGCGCCGACAGGCGGCGCTTGTGCGTCAGTTCCGCGAGCGGGTTCGGCTGATCCATGAACTGCGAGAGCTGGCTGCTTCCGAAGAACTCCTTGATCGCCGCCGACACCGGGCGGATGTTGATCAGATCCTGCGGGCGCACCTTGTCGAGGTCCTGAATCGCCATGCGCTCCTTGACGACGCGCTCGAGCCTGGAGAGGCCGACGCGAATCTGGTTTTGCAGAAGCTCGCCGACCGAGCGCAGGCGGCGGTTTCCGAGGTGGTCGATGTCGTCGATCTCGCCGACGCCGTAGAACAGCCCGAACTGGTAGCTGACCGAGGACACGACGTCGTCGACGAGCACATGCTTGGGAACGAGCCTGCCCTGCGCCTCCTTGAGCGCCTGGTTGAGCGGCAGGCCGTCCTCCTTGACGCGCGTCAGGAGCTCGACCAGAGTCGGCACGTGCACGCGCTCGGTGAAGCGCACGACGCTCTCGTCGTACTGCGCGTACAGGTCCGGGTCGTAGTCGGCCATGAACGGCTTCAAATACGCGAAGTTGTTGCCGATGACGCGCACCGGGCGTCCCTCGACGCGGATCAGCGCCTCGTTGACGCCGGCGTTCTGAAGCCTTTCGGCCATGTCGCGCGAGGCGACCTCGCCGGCCTCGGCCAGTATCTCGCCGGTGTACGGGTTTTTCACGGCGTCCACGAGCTCGCGGTTCGCGACGCGGTTCGCGAGCGCCAGCTTCTTGTTGAACTTGTAGCGGCCCACGTGCGCGAGGTCGTAGCGCTTCGGGTCGAAGAACAGGGAATTCAAAAGGCTCGTCGCCGAGTCGACCGACGGCGGTTCGCCCGGGCGCAGCTTGTTGTACACCTCGATCAGCGCCTGGTCCTTGCGGCTCTTGTAGCGCAGATCGCCCTTGTCGTTGACGGCGGGCGCGTCGCGCGTGATGGTCGCCGACACGCGCTCGTCGTCGCCGAACATGCGGATGATCTCCTCGTCCGACTCGACGCCCAGCGCGCGCAGAAGCACCGTCACCGGCAGCTTCCTCGCGCGGTCGATGCGCGCGTACACGACGCCGTTCGAGTCCGTCTCGTACTCGATCCACGCGCCGCGGTTCGGGATCATCTGCGCCGCGTAGAGGAACGAGCCGGTCTTGTCGATCGAGCGGGAGAAATAGACGCCCGGGGACCGGACGAGCTGGGAAACGATCACGCGCTCGGCGCCGTTGATGATGAAGGTTCCGTGCTCGGTCATCAGCGGGAAGTCGCCCATGAACACTTCCGACTCCTTGATCTCGTGGGTGTCGCGGTTCGTCAGCCGCACGGTCACCTTCAGGGGAGCCGCGAACGTCGTGTCGCGCTCCTTGCACTTCTCGACCGTGTACTTCGGCTTGTCGTCGAGCGAGTAATCGGTGAACTCGAGGATCAGGCTCTCGGAGTAGTCGGTGATGGGGGAGACGTCGCTCAGCACCTCGCGAAGGCCCTCCTGCAGGAAATGCCGGTAGGAGTTCTTCTGCACCTCGATCAGATCGGGCACCGCGAGCGACTCCTCAATGCGGGCGAAGCTCATGCGCGTGCGCCTGCCCATCTCAACCGGTTGAACCATCCATATCACCCCAGATTTTCAATTTGTTCGGCCGGAAGCCCTGTAAATTCTCTGCGAATTTTCACGAGCTTTTGCCGCGATTTTTGCACGGAATGTCCAAATTCCGCAGAAAATCGCCCCGGAGTCGGGCTTGGGCCGCCGAAAGCGGCTATTTGTCCAGACTACCGCAATTGTACATAATAGCAAATCAAAAATCGGCTGTCAAGGCGCTTTCGCGGGGGTTTTTGGATAAATCCCGAAATTTATCGGGAACTTAACATTAACCCGGAAGATGCCTCCGGTTCCTATCCTGCATATTATCCGGTAACCTGCAGGATTTCCTGCAAAAACAGCCCTTTTCCGAACGGCGAAAATGTGCTATAATGACACTTGCAGACATGCAACAACGAAAAAGAGGAGTCCTCCCATGAAAATTGCGATCGGAAGCGACCACGCCGGGTACGACTACCGGCGGATGCTCATTTCCCACCTCGAGGCGCAGGGCCACGAAATCACGGACTGCGGATGCGAGGAAAACGTCTCGTGCGACTACCCGGTCTACGGCAGGAAGGCGGCGCTGCTCGTCAAGTCCGGCGCGTGCGAGCGCGGCGTCGTCATCTGCGGCACGGGGTTCGGCATATCGCTCGCGGCGAACCGGCTCGAGGGCATCCGCTGCGTCAACTGCACGGACGTGCTGACCGTCAGGATGGCGCGGCTTCACAACAACGCGAACATGATCGCGCTCGGCGCGCGCGTGATCGGCGAGGACACGGCGAAGCTGCTCGTGGACACGTTCCTCGAGACGCCGCACGAGGGCGGCCG
>JAAYZL010000406.1 GCA_012514855.1 Clostridiales bacterium | reverse complement strand
GGAGCAGCGCGAGCGACAGCACCGGCGCCATGATGCCGGTCGCGAGGCTCTTGAGAAACACCGCGAGCTGCAGCGCCCTACGCATCCCCCGCCTCCGCGACCGGGTAGGCGATCAGCGCGTATTCCCACGGCGCTCCCGGTTTCCCCTCCCGCTCGTGCTCCTGCAGAAAGCCTCGGACGAGGCCGTAGAGCTCCCGCGCCTCGTCGTTGGTAAGCCGTATGACGCCGGTCAGCGCGTCGCCAAACTGCTCACCCTCCGTAGCTCCCTTCCTGACGTAGTCCGCGTAGCCGGAAAGGACGGCCGCGAGCGCGCACTGCACCCACGCGAGCCGCTCCTCGCCCAGCTCGTCCCGCGACAGCACGCCGATGGACACGTCCCTGGGCGACACGCGGTAGTAGCGCGCGGTGATCCCGTGAATCTGCTCGGTGTGCGCAAGCTCCACGACCCCGAGCTCCAGCAGCTTTCGAATGTGGTGCTGCACCGAGGACGGCGAGATGCCGACGCGGTCAGAGAGCTGCTTCGGCGTCATCGGCGCCCCCGCGATGCGCATGCAGCGCAGCAGTTTCTGCCGCTGCGGGTTGATGTAGATGTCGAGCTCGCGCTTGCCCGACAGCACAATGGCATCCACGGAAACCCCTCCCTCCCTATTGTTTCACATATTGTAACATACTAATCTGTGAAACGTCAAGGGCGCGAAAAGCGGCTTTTTCGGAGCGAAACCGCGCCGAAATCCCGCCCAAATGTTTGCACGCCGTTTCCCCCCCGGCATATCATGCAATGGCAGACATAGGGAGGTGAAAACATGGATTGTCAAGCGAATTACCGGAATTGCCAGTCGGACGCGAAACATTCTCACCTGGAGCAACGGGGCTTTTTGTGCATGTGCTCTGCAAAGATCATTTACCTGTTTGCGATCTTTCTCACTTTTGCCCTCGGCTTGATCCTCGGAGCTGTTTTCGTGGCCACGATTCTACCCGCTCTCCCCGCGATAATCGTGTTCGCGGCTGTCATGGCGGTTCTCATTCTCGCCTTGTTGGTGTATCGGTATTGCCTTTGCTGCCGATTCAAGAATAGGTGCGATTAGACGCCGCTCGGTGTGGAAACACACCGGGTACATATACGGGAGATCCCCCAAAACGCGGGGATCTCCCAAATCTTATCCGTAGATGAACTTATGCAGCGCCTCGGTGTTCTTCTCTTGGTCGATCGCGATCCTCGAGCCGCTGTCCCTGTAGCTCCCCTCGACGGGAATCCGGAGCTGCTCCGCCTCGCCGCGCACGAGCGCCTTCGCCAAAAGCGAGGCGATCTCGACCGCGCCGAGGTTCGTCTTCACGTGCCTGAGCGCGACGTTGACCAATCGCGCGTACATCACGGGATTCGCGATGTTCCGCTTCACCGACGAAATCGCCGCGTTGAACACCCGGCGCTGGCGCGAGGCGCGGACGAAATCGCTGTCGAGCTTGCGGATGCGCGCGTAGCCGAGCGCCTGCAGGCCGTCGAGCCGAACCGTTGCCGCGCCGTCGCGGCTGTAGCGTTCGAGCCTGCGGGGGGCGTACCCGAGCGCGGCCTCGGCCTCGTCGGGGGAGCTGAGCACGCGCCAGTTGTTGTGGTTGATCTCGCGCATCTCCGCCTCGCTGACCGGGATGTCGACGCCGCCGACCGCGTCGATCAGCTTCGCGAGCGTCAGAAAGTCCGCGACCGCGTACTTCGTGATGTTCATCCGAAACGCCCGGTTGACGGTTCGCATCGCGAGCTCCGCGCCGCCGTAGGAATAGGCGGCGTTGATCCTGTCGGAGCCGTGGCCGGGAATCTCGACGACGGTGTCGCGCAGGATCGACGTGAGCTTGACCGAATTGTAGCCGATCGAGAGGATCATCATGCTGTCGCTGCGCTGCGCGCCGCCGTTCAGGTTGTCGACGCCGAGCAGCAATATGTTCACGTGCGTGTCCGGAAGCCCGGGGGCGATCGAGAGGTCGATCCTCGGCTCGACGTTGAACAGCCCCGGCGGGAGCGCGAACGCGACGACCGCGAGCGCGAGCAGCAGCAGGGCGAGCCGGAACAGGAGCTTCAACAAAAATACGAACAGGCGCAACCCGCACCCGCCCCTGCGCTCCGGCTGCCCGCGCTTCCCCGTGCGCTTCTTCCGGTATGGCTCGTAGAACATCAGCCGCTCACCAGCCCTCCAACGCCGCTTGTCCTTTGTATCGTCCCGTCGTTCAACACGAATATCGCCTCGACGCCCTCGAGCGCCTCCGCAAGCGCGAGCGCGTCCCCGGGCGGCGATAGAAACAAGAGCGTCGACAGGTAGTCCGCGTAGCCCGAGTCGCCCGCGAGCACGGTCACCTGCCGCATGAAGTGCCCGGGCATGCGCGTATCGGGGTCGATCAGGTGGTGGTAGCGCACGCCGTCCACCTCGTAATAGCGCTGGTAGTCGCCGCTGGTCACGGCGCATGTGTCGGTGAGGTTCAGCACCGCCAGCACGTCGCCGCCGTCCGGGTTCCGGACGCCGACCCTCCACGCGCCGCCCGGCTTCCTGCCCGCGACGACGTTGCCGCCCGCGTCGATCAAGTAACAGTCCGTCGTCCCGGACACCAGTTCCCCGAGCAGCCCGGCGGCGTACCCCTTCGCGACCGCGCCGAGGTCCAATGTGACCTCGGGGTCGGAAAGCCGCGCGCG
>JAAYZL010000405.1 GCA_012514855.1 Clostridiales bacterium | reverse complement strand
AGATGTGCAGGTCGGTGCCGCAGATCGCGGTCTTGCGGATGCGGATCAGCACCTCGTCGTGCCGCGGCTCGGGTATGGGCACGCGCGTGAGCACCAGGCCCGGCTCCGGGCTTGCCTTCACCAGCGCGTCCATCGTGCCGGTCATAGACTCCCCTCCTCGCAAAATCTCCCATCCGTATTATAACACGCGGCCGGGGCGGATGCAAACGCCGCCGGCGCGCGTTTTTCGGGATTTCGCCGGAAAAAACGCCGCCGCTGAAAAGCGGCGGCGATAAAACGGAGCGGCTACGCGGGAGCCGGTTCCCCGACCGGCTCGTCCACCCTCGGAAGCCTTCGCTCATACAGCAGATACCAGGTAAGCATCAGCGTGCCGCGCAGCGACGCCGAGAGCATGACCCCCGTCCACAGGCCGTTGAGCCCCATCCAGCGCATCAGCACATAGCACAGAAGCGGGCGGATGAGGTTCGAGCTCACGCTGCACACGCTCGGCGGCAGCGTCCTCCCCATGCCGCGGAATGTGCCCGCGCACGCGCCCTCGAGCGCCATGAAGAGCTGGCACCCGGCGAGAATCCGGAGGTACGTCGCGCCCATGTCGAGGATGTTTTCCGACTCCGGCAAGAACAGCGAGAAGAAGAACCGCCCGCCGAACACCAATAAAAGCGTCACCGCCGCCTCCCAGATGAGCAGCGCGCCCAGCGATATCCGGTAGCCCCGGCGGATGCGCGTCCACCTGCCGGCGCCGAAGTTCTGGCCGACGAACGCCGTGACCGCCGAGGAGAACCCGCCGCCGATCAGCCACGACAGCGACTCGATCTGGCTGCCGACGCGCTGCACCGCGACCGCGGCCTCGCCGTAATTCGCGCTGACCATGCCGGTGACGACCATCGCGAGCGACGTGAACGCGCCGCTCTCGAGCGCGACCGGCAGGCTCCACCTGAGAATCTGCCGGACCCTGCCGCGGGCCACATGCCCGAGGATGCGGAAGCGCTCGAACGGCCGCCTCGGGTGGCGCTTCGCAAACCACACGAACAGCGCGCACACGACGCCCTGCGCGATCGCCGTCGCGATCGCCGCGCCGGGCACGCCCCAGCCCAACGAGAGGATCATCAGCGGGTCGAGCGCCATGTTGACCACGAGCCCGACCGCGTTCGCCCAGAAGCTCATCCGCGAGTTGCCCGCGCCGTTGAACGCGCCGGTGATCGAAGCCGATACGTAGGTCAACGGTATGCCGATCCCGACGATCCTGAGATACGCGCAGGTGTTTTCGAACACCTCCGGCTCCCTGACCTGCAAAAGCGACACCAGCGGCCCCGCCAGCGCGATCAGTATGAGCCCGTAGAACAGCCCCAGAAGGAGCGCCATGCGGGTCGAGTCCTCGGCGAAGCCCCGCGCGGCGGCGACATCGCCCCGGCCGAGGTTCTGCGACGTGCCGATCTCCGAGCCCATGCGCCCGACCATCATCAGCGCCATGCCCAGCCACAAAAACATGCCCGCCAGCCCGCTGGCCGCGACCGCCATCACGGAATTCTCCATGCGGCCGAGCCAGAACATGTCGGTCAGGTTGTAGGCCATCTGCATCAACTGCGTGCCCATGATCGGCACCGCGACCTGCAAAAGCTTTTTCAGGATTCCGCCCCGGGTCAGATCACAGGCGTTTGACGGCATCACGGCGACCCAACTTTCTTCAGTACAGCAAAAGAGCCGCCATTTTCCAAGCGGCTCCTTTGCATCGACCGATGTCGACTGTGGCACCTCCATGGGGACTCGAACCCCAGTTTTCGCCGTGAGAGGGCGACGTCTTAACCGCTTGACCATGGAGGCATGTGGCTGCCGAACTAGGATTTGAACCTAGACAATACGAGTCAGAGTCGTAGGTGCTACCGTTACACCATTCGGCAACGGTCAATCGAGCGCGACGCACCCGACCGACGAATGACATTATATCGAATTGGGCGGGGAATGTCAATACCCTTTTCGCCGTTTCCCATGTTTTTTTACTTGCCGCCGGAGCAAATTAAATGTTGGTAAATGATCGAAATACGGTTGAAAATACATTTTGTTCGCGCTAGAATTGATTTGAGCGGTACAGTCGCACAGATTTCAGACGGATTGAGTGAGGCGAATTGCATGAAAGCGGTGAACATCAAACTGAGCCTGGCTGAAAACGTGAAGACATTCGTCAACATCGCGAATCGCTATCCCTATGACATCGACCTGCGCGTCGGACGCCATGTCGTGGACGGCAAATCCATTCTGGGTATCTTCAGTCTGGATCTGTCCAAGCCGATTACGCTGGAGGTGTACGCGGACAGCTGCGAGGACCTGATGGAGGAGATCAAGCCCTTTGTGATCGGCTGAAGCGGTTTTTGAAAGCGGACACCTCGGTGTCCGTTTTTCATTTTAACGCTATTGCAAAAGAACGGCGGTTACGATATAATAGCAATGGAAAAGAACTGTTGTTCTTGCTGCTACTAAAATACTTCCAATGGGCGTATCTATATCGAAAATACGCACTCGAGAGAGGTGCTTGAGATGGACTACATCGGACTCGGTCGCAGAATCCGCGCGCAGCGAAAGCTGCAGGGGATGACGCAGAAGACGCTCGCGGAGAAAGCCGGCATTTCGCTTCCGTTTTACGGGCACATAGAGCGAGGCACGCGCAAGGCGAGTTTGGAGACGATCATCGGCATCGCGAACGCTTTGCGCGTTTCGACCGACATGCTCTTGCAGGATTCGCTCATCGGCACGCTGTACGCGGACGACGCGGACCTCTCCGCGCGGCAGCGCGCCTTGATCAACGATATCGTCAACGTGCTGCGCGAGCACGACCAGTAGACCCCGATCCCAAAGGAACCTTCCCGCATGCCGGGGGGGTTCCTTGTGCTATCTCAGGTCGATCAGGAACTTGACCGCCTTCCGGTCGAGCAGGTCGCGGTAGGCGTCCCGGATGCGCTCGAGCGGGATCGGGTTGCCCATGTCGTAGTACGTCGACGCGTCGAGCGCTCCGATGCGGATGCGCCGGATGACCTCCTCGTGCGCCTCGGGCTCGTCGTAGCCGCCGCAGTAGACGGTGAAGCTGTGCCCGGAGAGGAACGGGTTGATGCCGTAGTCGCCTCGCGCGTGCCAGCCGTACACGCCGACGACCGCGCCCTCCCTCAGGAGCGGCAGCGCCGCGCTCATGCCGGAGGGGAAGCCGATCGCGTCGATGACGAGGTTTACGCCGTCCGGGAACAGCGCGCGCAGCCGCTTCCCCGCCTCGGGGTCGCGGTAGTCGACATAGCCCCCGGCCCCGGCCGCGCGGGCGGATTGCTCGCGGGAGGCGCCGCCCATCGCCGAGACGCTCGCCCCGGCAAACGCCGCGTGGCCTATGAAGGCCAGCGCGTTCGCGCCCGAGCCGAGCACGAGCGCGCGGGCGCCCTCGCGGACGCCGATGCGGGTTGCGTAGCTCAGCGTCTCGCGCCAGGTGATGATCATCGGCGCGGCGCGCTCCGGGATGTCCCCGGGGATCACCCGATTGACGCGCGCCTTCCGCCAGAGCTCCTCGCCGAGCCCGGCGTCCCGCATCGCCCGCCAGTCGCGCGCGACGCCGTACTGCGCGAACCCGCCCCAGCACGCGCCCATTTCGGCCGTCTCCGGCACGCCGACGCGCGCGATGAGGTCGCCCGGCTTGAACGAAGTGACCTTTTCGCCGACCTCCAGCACGCGGCCGACGCTCTCGTGCCCGAGAATTCCCGGGTAGCGGAGCGGCCGCGGGTGGCCGTGGTCGATCACGCGCTGGTCGGTGCCCGCGCAGGTCGCGCCGTAGGTCAGTTTGACCAGCGCGTCGTAAGGCCCGATTTCGGGGATGGGAACGGTCTGCACCTCGAGCGTCCGGTCGACGGTCGCGACCGCGGCGCGCATCGCCTGAACCATCGTCACAGCCTCCGCTTGCACGAGAATTCGTCGGCGCTGAGGCGTATGATCGCGACGCCCGCGGCGGCCTCCGGAGGAACCGGAAGCTCCCGGCCCGCCTGATGCGCGACGATGACCGCGAGCGCGCGCGCCTTCTCCGCCGGGTCGGTCACGAGCTCCGCCGCCCCGGTTCCGATGACGCACTCGTACCGGAAGCTGTAGTCGCACGCCTCCGGGCCCGTGACCAGCCGGTGCGAGCAGTCCATCTCGAAGCCCGCGCGGCCCGACGCGGCGATGAGGTCGAGCTTGCGCCCCTCCCGCGCCGAGTGCATGTAGAACACGGGGCGGTCGTTCTCCATCTCCCACCCGAAGTTCATCGGGACGATGTACGCCCCTTCCGGCGCGCTCAACCCGAGCCGGATCACGTCGCACCGGTTGATGACCTGCGAAATCTGCTCGGGATTTGTCTCCTGCCTGTCCTTCCTGCGCATACGAGCCTCCCTTCCCCTGCCGGGTTTACAGTCTCCCGGCGACCATTTTGTTGAAAACTTCCGCGAACGCCATCAAAAGAAGCGAAAACAGCAGGATCAAAAAAGCCATGCTCATTGTTTTTTTCGGCGCGGTGCCGGCCCTGCTCCCGATTCTATACGAAAAATACCCGATCGTCGCCCCGAGCGCGTTCACGATGATGTCGTGCACGTCGAAGCTGCCGAGGCGCGTCGCCATCTGGAGGATTTCCAGCGAAAGTATCGAGAGCAGAAAGGCGAGAATGAACTTCAGGTACCTCGCGCCGAAAATCGCGGGCGCGAACATGCCGAACGGCACGAACGCGAGCAGATTTCCCAGGCTGAAGATCCACTGTTCCGAGGCGATGCCCGACAGCCTTTTCGGGAACCACAGCGGGATTCGGGTCGGGACGAGCGAATACCGGTATCCCCGGAGCGCGCCGCCCGCCTGCGGCCTGCCGAACCCGAAGAACATGAAATAGAGTATGGCGAGCGCGTAAACCGCCATCAGGATTTTGAGAATGGTTTTGCCCGAGGCCCGGCTCTTTGCGCGCATGTCTCGCTCCCCGCTTACATTTGCCGACCAAAGCGGATATTTCCCCTTTGCTCCTTTGCCATACCGCTTCGCCGTTTTCTCGTTGGGATAGGGCATATCACCTTCGTGCCGCTTCCATTGATCGATTTCGCGGAAGGCTCAATTCCATAAGACGAGCTCCTTCCGATGCCGCTGCAGCGCATTATGCCCATGTCATGAAAGCGACCGTCTCCACATGCCCCGTATACGCGAACATGTCGACCGGCTGCGCCCACTGAAGCGCGTAGCCGCCTTCGCAGAGCCTCTTCAGGTCGCGCGCGAGCGTGCCGGGGTCGCAGGAGACGTAGGCGACCCGGGCGGGGGAGAGGCGGATCAATTCGCCGAGCACGCTCGCGTCCGCGCCCCTTCGCGGCGGGTCGAGGATCGCCGCGTCAAAGCGCATGCCGCCCTTGGCGAGCTTCGGAATTTCGACCGCCGCGTCGCCGAGCACAAAGCGCGCGCGGTCCGCAAGGCCGTTGCGCCGGGCGCTCTCTTTGGCGTCGTCGACCGCGGGCTTCGAGATTTCGATGCCGACGGCCGTCCGCGCCCGTTGCGCCGCCGCGAGCGTGATCGTCCCCGCGCCGGCGTAGGCGTCGAGCACGGCCTCGTCGCCGCGAAGCTCCAGTGCGTCGAGAGCGATCGTGTACATCCGCTCCGCCTGCTCGGCGTTGACCTGAAAAAAGCTCTGCGGATGGAGCGAAAAGCGCAGCCCGAGCAGCGCTTCCTCGAGCCGCTCCGCGCCGGAGATGTGCCGGCACTCGCCGTCGAGCGCGTGCCGCGGCCGCGGCCTCAGCTTGCAGCAATACAGCGACTTCGCGCCCGGAAACGCGGAAAACGGCGGCCGCCCGCCGTCGCCGGAGAGCGTCAGCATCAGCTCGCCCCCGCGGTTCACGCGCGTGACCGCGAAGCGCAGCCCCGCGAGGTTCATCCGCGAAAGCTGTTTCAGCGCCGCGGCGCTCTCGGGGCGCTGCAAGAGGCAGTCCGAAAGCGGCACGACCTCCCGGCTGCCGGGCCGGAACGCGCCGATCACCCCGTCCTGGATCGCGTACTCCGCCTTGTTGCGCGCGCGCAGCGGATCGCGGACGCCGATGGTCGGGCGCACGTCCGGATTTT
>JAAYZL010000404.1 GCA_012514855.1 Clostridiales bacterium | reverse complement strand
CTTGTATTTGACGTTGATGCTCATTTACAGCCTCGTTTCCTGCTCGATCGTGCGGACGGAGCCGGAAATCGAGCCGATGGTATTGTTAAGGGTCTTGAGGTCGGACGCGACGCCCTGTCGCCAGGTGATTTCCTGCGTGACGACGGCACCGCCGAGCATGCCGCCGCGAGCTGTGAGGCGGTCGGCGCGGATCGCGTATGTGGTCTGCGCCTCGGTATAGCGGGTCTGAGCGCGGGCGGCGGTGTCTTTGCCTGCCTGAGCGGCCTCGAAGTCGCGGCGTTTCGCGCGGAAAAGGGCGTCGGCGTCTTCGGCGGCGGTGGAGCGTTCGAGGGAACGCTCGTCGTCGCGGAGTGCGTTCAGCTTCTTGACTGCGTCTGCGCGCTGCGCTATGCTTGCGTCCAGCTGCTCCTGCAGTCTTCCCCACGATAGCGCGTTATCCTTTGCGAAGCGTGCAGCTCCGGCGGCGGTGTTGAGGTCATATTTTGCCTGGAATGCGTCGATTTCGGCGATGAGGCTCTGCTGGTCCCTGATCTGCTGCTGTACATAGTGGAGCTCGCTGCGGGTGTCAGCCTCGATGACGGAGGACTGGAGGTCGGTGAAGTTGCGGACGCGTCCGGTGTCGTCGTATTGGATCTTGCCGGCGAACTGGGGGAAGGACTTGCTGAGTGTGCGGACGGCGATGTCGCGTCGGGCGATGTCTTCCTGCGAGAGGTCTCCGCGCTTGAGCTGCTGAGCTTCGAGGGTGCGGAGGGCTTCGAGATCTGCGTTCGAGCGTGACTTCTGAGCGGCTCTGAGGTCGCCGTACTGCTGTACGTTGGCGGCGATCTGCTTCATGCGGTCCGCGCCGCGCTGGAGGCCGTCGGCGATGGTATCGCCGATGAGCTTGACGACGGAGCGGAAGCCGGCGGAGATGATTCCGAGTGCTCCGCCGCCGAAGAACTGAGCCTTCGCGAGGCTGGAAAGGGAGAGCTTGGTGCCGTTGATCTCCTGCCGGAACGCGCGGAAAAAGCCCTTGACATCGGATCCCATGGAGACGAAGGCCTGCTTCGTCTTCCCCGGAAGCTCGCGGAGGGTCTGCTTGAATGATTCTATATTGAGGCTGATTTTTGCGCGTATGGACATGCGGTCATGCTCCTTTCGGCTTGTCGGCGTAGAGGCTTACAAGCTCGCGCGCTCGGCGCAGCATGGAGACGGCGGCCTCGGAAGCGGGGAGCTTGCGGAGCTTCGCTGCGGAGGGGTTCACGCGGCGCGCTTCGGCGACGCAGAACGTCGATACGGCGGAAAGCGGCATGAGCCAGGCATCCTGCGGGGACATGCCGGCGCAGCGGTGCATCAGGATCGCGATCGGCGCGAGCCAGTCAGCGCCGAAATCTGCGGGGGGATTTTCTGCTTCTGTGCGGGGGTCGTCCGGAAGCTGTGAGAGCGGCGCGAAGGCGTCGCGGATCACGTCTGCGGCGAGCTCGGCCGCCTCGTCGAGCTGATCCTGCGTGAGCGTATCGACGGAGAACAGGCCGGCGAGGAATCCGCGCGAGGAGCGCGGGAGGACGGCGAGGCTTGGCGGGTTCGGGCGGTAGTCGTCCAGGGACAGGACGTAAAAAAAGGCGTCGAGGTCTGCGAGGTCAGGCTCGCCGCCTGCGGCGAGTGCGTTCCGCGAGAGCCACAGTCCGGACCACTGCGCCGCTGTGAGCGGGCGGAATGCGTGGTCGGAGAGGCGGTAGCGCTTGAGGTCGAACAGGGCCGCGAGCGCAGTCTCCTCGGCGGTGTGGTCGAAGAGAGAGCGTTCCAGCTCCGCAAGCTCCGGATCCGAAGCGAACGCTTCCGCGAACGCGGCGGAGCCGAGGCGGTCGGCCTGTTCCCTGTCGAGCTTCACGGTATCACCTTTATGCGTAGGCGGTCGGTGTGGCGCCGTCCTTGTTGACGGCGGTGATGGTGACCGTGGTGAAGTCGGTGTTCTGCTCGCGGACGGTGAGGTCGGTGATGAGGTAGGAGACGGAATCGAAGGTGATGGAATCGCCGGCGGCGACGGAGTAGTCGGCGCTGTCGAGGAGGCATGTTGCCGTCAGAGTAGTCGTGCGGCTGTACGCCTTCTGGTCGGTCACT
>JAAYZL010000403.1 GCA_012514855.1 Clostridiales bacterium | reverse complement strand
CTTGTATTTGACGTTGATGCTCATTTACAGCCTCGTTTCCTGCTCGATCGTGCGGACGGAGCCGGAAATCGAGCCGATGGTATTGTTAAGGGTCTTGAGGTCGGACGCGACGCCCTGTCGCCAGGTGGTCTCCTGCGTGACGGCTGCGCCGCCGACGAAACCGCCGCGTGCGGTGAGGCTGTCGGCGCGGATGCCGAGGCGGATCATCTGTTCTGTCCAGCGTGACGGGGCGGCGGGTTCCGGGACTGGTTCGGGTTTCTTTTCGGCGGCGCGGTCGAGCTGACGCGCGCGGAAGAGTCCGAAGGCGTCTTCCGCCGCGGTCGATCGTTCGAGTTCCCGCTCCTGATCCCTGAGGCTGTTGAGCTGCTTGACGGCGTCGGCGCGCTGCTTGATCATGTCGTTATACTGCTGCATCATAAAGCCGCCTGTGAGCTTGTCCTGAGCGATGAATTTCGCTTTTCCGGATACGGAATCGAGGTCGTATTCCTCGAAAAACTTGTCGGCCTCCTCCTTTGCGCGCTGCATCTGTGCAATCTGAGCGCGGATGAGCTGGAGGGATTTTGCCTCGTCCTGATTGATGACGAACGACTGCAATCCGCCGAAATTCCGGACGCGGCCCTGATCGTCGAGCTTGACGTCGAGCTGCGGGAAGCTCTTGCGGAGCTGACGCAGGGCGATGTCGCGCTGTTCTCGCTCGACGTTGGTCAATTCGCGGTCGGAGAACTGCTGAGATTCGAGCGTGCGGAGGGCTTCGCGGTTGGCGCTTGTGCGTCTGCTCTGAGCGGAGCGGAGGTCGTTGTACTGCTCGGCGTTCGCTTTGAGCTGGTCAAAGCGGTCGGCGGCCCGCTGGGCGATGTCCGCGAACAGCTTGGCGATGTACTGGCCGACCTGCCGGAATGCCGACGTGATGATTCCGAGGGCGCCGCCGCCGAGGAACTGAGCTCGGGCGAACTGGGAAAGCGAGAGATTTGCGCCGTTGAGCTCGGACCGGAACGCGGAGAAGAAGCCCTTGACGTCTGCGGACATCCGGGAGAATGCGGACTTGGTTTTTGCCGGAAGCCCGGAAAGGGTTTTTTTGAAGGCCTCGATGTTGAGGGTGAGCGTTGCGCGGATGGACATGTCATGTCTCCTTGGCTGAGGGCGGGGGTGCCGTCAGATTGCGCACGATTTCGGCGGCGCGGGCGAGCATGGCGCGTGCGGTTTCCGATTTCGGCGGGCGCTCGAAACGTCCGTTCGGGGCATTGCGGCGGGCCTCGGCGGCGCAGAAGGAGCAGACGGCGGAGAGCGGCATGGTCCAGGCGTCGATAGGATCGATGCCGGCGGCGCGGTGCATCAGGATCGCGATTGAGGCGAGCCATGAGGCGCCGAAATCCGGGGAGGCGTCGGACGACCGGCCGGGATCGGCGGGGAGGACGGCGAGGGGCGCGAACGCGTCGCGGATGATGGTTTCGGCGAGTTCGGCGGCGTCATCCGCTATTTTCCGCGGGTCGGTCCGTGCGGGGAACGAGGCGGCCACGATGCCGCGCGAGGCGGCGGCGATGTTGGAGAGATAAGGCCCCGGGCGGAAGCCGGCGACGCTGACGGCGTGGAAGAACGACTCGAGGTCGGCGAATTCCGGGGTGCCGCCGTTGGCGAGGGGATTGCCGGCAATCCAGAGGGCGGACCATGCGGCGGCGGTGAGGGGTTTCAAGGCGCGGGAGCCGAGGCGATAAGCCTGCGTCCCGAACAGGGAACAGAGGGCTGCAAGCTCGGCGTCGGCGTCGAATAGCTGAGCGCGGAGCGCAGCAAGCTCGGGATCGCGGTCAAACGCGTCCGCGAACGGGGTGCCGGTGAGGGTGTCTGCCTGTTCCTTTGTCAGCTTCATTTTCGCCTCGCGGATCAGCTGTAAGCGGCGATGGTGGCGGAATCCTTCCGCTCGGCCGTGATGGTGACGGTGGCGAACTCGGTGTTCTGCTCGCGGACGGTCACGTTGGTGATGAGGTAGGAGACGGAATCGAAGGTGATGGAATCGCCGGCGGCGACGGAGTAGTCGGCGCTGTCGAGGAGGCATGTTGCCGTCAGAGTAGTCGTGCGGCTGTACGCCTTCTGGTCGGTCACT
>JAAYZL010000054.1 GCA_012514855.1 Clostridiales bacterium | reverse complement strand
CTCGCGCGGTTCATCGTCGCCGTGAAGGAGGTTCTGAACCGCGAGGAGGGATTCTCGTCGGAAGAGGAACTGATGGACGCGATCGAACCGGTGTTCAAACAGGACTTTCGGCTGCCGGCCGAGGAAACCGCGTAGCGTCCCCCGGCGAATTCCACATTGCGCCGCCTTCGGGCGGCGCTTGGTTTGAGGGGAATCTTGGGCGGGCGCAAAGCCAACATCTTCCGGCGCTGTTGACCGCCCGCGCGCGGGGTGCTACAATGACGATGTCCGCGCCGCCCGCATAGGCGAGCGGCATCAAAGAGGGGGAGTTTTCATGCGGAGGAAGGCGCGGGAGGCCCGGGCAGCGCGGCTCGCGAAAAGGCTCTCGGCGCTCCTGGCGCTTCTGCTCGTGGCCCTGTCGCTCGGCCCGTGCGCGGCGCAGCCGGACGGTGGGCCCACGGCGCGGGAGATCGTCGCGGGCATGTCGCTTCGGGAGAAGATCGCGCAGCTCTTGTTCATGGACTTCCGGAACTGGATGACGCTCGGCGAAAAGGCGACGCGCAAAAAGCTCGCGGAGAACCCGAAGTACGGCGGCGAGCCCGTCGAGCGGGTGAACGAGGAAATCGCGCGAATGCTCCGGAAATACCGCTTCGGCGGCGCGATACTGTTTTCGGAAAACCTTCGGGACACGGGGGACGCAGTTCGGCTCGCGCGCGGAATGCAGCGCGCGGCGACGGACGGGGGCGGCCTGCCGCTGTTGCTCGGGGCCGATCAGGAGGGCGGGAGCGTCGCGCGGCTCGGACAGGGCACGTGCCTTCCGGGGAACATGGCCGTCGGCGCGACCGGCCGGGCGGACTACGCCCGCGAGGCCGGCGCGATCGCCGCGCGGGAGCTGAAGGCCGTCGGCATCGGCGTCAACTTCAGCCCGGTCGCCGACGTCAACGACAACCCGGCAAACCCCGTCATCAACCTGCGCTCGTTCGGCTCGGAGCCCGCGGCCGTCGCGGAAATGGCGGTCTCGATGGCGGACGGCATCCGAAGCGAGGGCGTGATCGCCGTCGGAAAGCACTTTCCGGGCCACGGCAACACCTCGACGGACTCGCACACGAGCCTTCCGCGGGTCGAAAAGACACTCGACGCGCTGCGCGAGACGGAGCTGAAGCCGTTTCAGGCGCTGATCGACGCGGGCATCGACATGCTGATGTGCGCGCACATACAGTTCCCCCTGGTCGACGGCGCGACCTTTGTTTCCGCCGCGGACGGGGAGGAGATCGCCGTTCCCGCGACGTTCTCGAAGGTCATGCTGACCGACATCCTGCGCGGCGAGATGGGCTTCGACGGCGTGGTCATCACGGACGCGATGGACATGGGCGCGATCGCGAAGCACATCGCGCCCGCCGACGCGGTCGTCCGGGCGCTCGAGGCCGGCGCGGACATGATCTGCATGCCGGTTGCGGTGCGAAGCCCTTCGGACGCCCGAAGGGTCGAGGAGGTCCTTTCGGCGGTCGAGGCCGCGATATCGAGCGGCGCGCTGCCGCTTTCCCGGATCGACGAATCCGCCGAGCGGGTCGTGCGGCTGAAGATCGAAGCCGGTCTGCTCGCGGAGACCTTCGACGGGGCGGGGGACGACGATGCGGTTGAGAGCGCGCTCTCCGTCGTCGGGTGCTTGGCGCACCGCGAGGCGGAGCGGGAGATCGCCGAGGCCGCGATCGCGCTGACGCGGGACGGGCTCTCCGCGCTGCCGTTTGAGCCTGCGGACGGCGAGACCGTGCTCGTCGTGACGCCATACCAAGGCGAGGCGGCCGGCGCGCTGTTCGCGTTCAACCGGCTGAAGGCCGAGGGCGTTATCTCGCAGGGCGTATCGCTCGAGACGTACAGCTACAAGGGCAAGGAGCGGATCGACGGCGAGCTGAAATCGGCGCTTCGGCGCGCGGACTACGTCGTGCTGAACACGGAGATGTCGCCCGACCGCTGGGCGACCGCGCTGCCGACCGCCGTGTGGGAGTCCGTCCGGGCGTCCGGCAGGGAGAACAGGTTCGTCCGCGCGAGCGTCGGCGCGCCGTTCGACATCGTGCATTACGAGGAATGCCCGGCCGAGCTCCTGTCGTTCGGCTGCGCCGGCATGAGCGACGCGGACGCCCGGTCCGGCGTCATCACGGGCAAGTACGGGCCCAACATCCCGGCGCTGCTCGGCGCGATCTTCGGCGATTTCCGCCCGTCCGGGACAATTCCGGCGAACGTCCGGTAGCGGCAGCCTGCGGAGGGAAAATATGCTTTTGACAGACGCCATCGCGTTCGCCGCTCAATGCCACGAGGGGGGCGTGCGCAAGGGGACGGACGTCCCCTACATCGTGCACCCGATGGAGGCGTGCGCGATCGCCGCGACGCTGACGCCCGACCCGGAGGTGCTCGCCGCCGCCGTGCTGCACGACGTGCTGGAGGACGCGGGCGTCGCGGAGCCGGAGCTCCGGCGGCGCTTCGGCGAGCGGGTCGCGGCGCTTGTCCAGGCGGAGAGCGAGCGGAAGGAGGCGGACGCGGCGGGCTCCTGGCGGCGCCGGAAGCAGCATACCCTCGACCGGCTTCGGGGCGCCTCCCCGGACGAATTGATTCTCACGCTTTCGGACAAGCTCAGCAACCTCCGCGCGATCCGCCGGGACTTCGACGCGCTCGGCGACGCGCTCTGGAAGCGGTTCAACCAGCCGGACAAGGGGATGCACGCGTGGTACTACCGCTCGATCCGGGACGCGCTCGCCCCGCTTGAGGATACCGCGGCGTTCAGGGAGTATTCCGCGCTCGTCGACAGGGTCTTTGGGCGCCTGTGAATCCCCCGCATGCATGACGAAGGCGGCCGATTTTCATCGTCCGCCACAGCGTGTCGACAAAGTCGCCCCGGAGGTCACGGGCCGGGGGCCTCGACCGGCGCGGGATAGCGCAATTTCCGGGATTCCTCTGCGAACGCCGGCCTGTCCGCATAGTGCCTGCCGATGTAGTCGGCGACCTCGGTCGGCCGCGCGTCGGGGGGCGCGAGCGCCGCGCTGTCGAACACGCAGAGATAGACGGTCATCTCGCGGTCGGTCAGGAATTCGCCGATGGCGCCGCGGGCGACCCGGAGCGCCTCGTCCTTCGGATAGCCGTAGATGCCGCCGGAGATCAGCGGAAACGCGACGGACTCGCAGCCGACGCGCTCCGCGAGCTCGAGGGAGTTGCGGTAGCACGCGCGCAGCAGCGCCTCCTCGCCGTGCGCCCCGCCCCGGTAGACGGGCCCCGCCGTGTGGATGATGTGCTTCGCGGGCAGCCTGAATCCCGGCGTGAGGACGGCCTCGCCGACACAGATCGGCGCGAGCGCGTCGCACGCCGCCCGCAGTTCGCCCTCCCCGGCCGCGTTGAAAATAGCGCCGCAAACCCCGCCGCCCATTTTGAGCGCGGGGTTCGCGGCGTTCACGATTGCGTCGACGGCCATCTTTGTGATGTCCTTGCGGATGATTTCAAACGGCACGCCGATTCCTATCCTTTCCTGTCGAGCAGCGTGACGAGGTAGAGGAACTCCTCCTTGTATGCGTCCCCGACGACGCTCTCGCAGCCGCGCAGCAGTTCGAGCGCGGAGGCGTACGTCGCGCTTCCCTTCCACTCGCTGTCGCGCAACAGCATCCCGACCTCCGCGACCGCCGCGGCGAAGCGCAGGTTGTCGGTCATCTCCCCGGCGCTGCCGCTCGCGAGCGGGTAGGTATAGAGCCTGCTCTCGCTCCCCTCCGGCGCTTTCGCGCGGACGCTCAGGGTCAAGAGCTCTCCGGCGTCCCCGCCCTCCGGCGCGCTCTGGTACTTGCTCCCGACCTCGCCGATGTCGAACGCGCTGTCCGCGGGCACGATCTCGTAGAGAACGGTCACGCGGTGGCCGCTGCCGAGCTCGCCGCCGTCCTTTTGGTCGTCCGCGAAGTCCTCGGCGGCCATCAGCCGGTTCTCGTAGCCGATCAGCCGGTAGCCCCTGACGGCGGCGGGGTTGAAGTCCACCTGCAGCTTCACGTCCTTCGCGACGGCGAAGAACGTCGCGCCGATCTCGGTCACGAGCGCGCGCCGTGCCTCGTAGATCGTGTCGATGTAGTTGTAGTTGCCGTCGCCGTGGTCGGCGAGCGCCTCGAGCTTGTTGTCCTTGTAGTTGCCGTCGCCGAAGCCCAGCACGCTGAGGAAGATGCCGCCTTGCTTCTTCTCTTCCACCAGCCTGGCGAGCGCGCCCTCGTCGCTGACGCCGACGTTCAGGTCGCCGTCGGTCGCGAGCAGGACGCGGTTGTTGCCGCCCTTGATGAAGTGCTCCTCGGCCAGCCGGTAGGCCGACTGTATGCCCGCCGCGCCCGCGGTCATGCCGCCGGCTCTCAGGTTCTCGATCGCCTCCATGATCCTCGTCTTTTCGCCCGCGGGCACGCCGTCGAGCAGCACCTGGTCCCAGGAGGCGTAGGTGACGATGGACACCGTGTCCGTCGGCGCGAGCGCGTCGACCAGCAGCTGGAACGCGCGCTTGACCAGCGGAAGCTTGTTCGGCATGTCCATGCTGCCGGACACGTCGATCAAAAACACGAGGTTCTGCGCGGGGCGCTCCTCCTCCGGAATCTCCGCCGCCTGCAGGCCGATCAGGAGCAACTGCGTCTCCGCGTTCCACGGGCAGTCCGCGAGCTCCATCGTCACGCCGAACGGCTCGGCGCTTTCGGGCGCCCTGTAGTCGTAGCGGAAGTAGTTGAGCATCTCCTCGATGCGCACGCTGTCGACCGGAACGTCCTCCCCGGCGAGAATTTTCGCGCGGAGCTGCGCGTAGGACGCGGTGTCCACGTCCGCGGCGAACGTCGAGAGCGGCGAGGTGCGCGAGGACAGGAAGCGGTTCTCCTGGAAATAGCCGTACTCGTTCGTGTTGAACTCTTCGTCGAAATAGGCGAGCCCGGAATAGGCGATCCCGCCCGGCATCGGGGCCATCGTGAGCGACGGCATCGGGGGCGGCATCGCGTTCGAATCCGCCGATCTGCCGGTCATTATTCCGAGGAGCGACTCCAAAGCCATCGCCGGTTCTTCGCGCGGCATCGCGTCCTCCGAAAAGAGCGCGTCGAACGTGATCCTGTCGAGCATGCCGCTCTCGAGCAAATCGTTGTCCCGCTGGAACGCGGTCAGCGCGGCGGCCGTATCCGCTCCGAACGCGCCGTCCGCCGCCCCGCTGAAATAGCCGAGCTCCTGGAGCCGCAATTGCATCGCGAGCACGTCCTCGCCCTCGTCCCCCTCTTGCAGCTCCCGCGCGAAGGCGGGCGGTTCGGAAATGCCGGCGGGCGCCAGCGCGATCATAAGGGCCAGCGCAAGGCAGGCAATCGTGAAAAGTGTGCGCTTCATGGGATTTCCACCTCCTTTGTCCTATTGGACGAAAATGGGAGGATTTGGTTCATTTTTTTAAAAAAGAAACGGAGGGGAGGGCCCCTTTCGCGCGGGCAAAAGAACTACGTCGCCCGATGGTCGTATGCGACCTCCCCGTCGATGATCGTATAGAGTGTCCTTGTGAACACCTCGAGCGGGTTGCCGGAGAAGATCGCCACATCCGCGTCCTTCCCGGGCGCGAGGCTGCCGACGCGGTCGGCGACATTGCAGATTTCCGCGGCGTTGATCGTGATCGCCCTCAGCGCCTCCTCGACCCCCAGCCCTTCCCGCGCGGCGAGCCCCGCGCAGATCGGCAGGTACTGGATCAGCGACACGGGGTGGTCGGTCGTGATCGCGACCTTTACCCCGGCGTCCTTCAGCACCCCGGCCGTCTTGAAGTCGCCGTACTGCACCTCGGGCTTGCGCCTCGACGCGAGCGACGGGCCGACGATCGCCGGGAACCCGGATTTTTGGATCGCGCCGGCGATCAGATGTCCCTCCGTGCAGTGGTCGAGCGTCATCTCGAGGCCGAACTCCCTCGCGATGCGTATCGCCGTCAAAATGTCGTCGGCCCTGTGCACATGCGCCTTGAGGGGGATTTCCCCGCGCAGCACCGGAAGCCAGCACTCGTATTTGAAATCCTCCTCGAATTTCTCGCCGCCGTCTTTCTTGGCGGCTTCGTACTGCCGGGCCAGCATCAGCTCCTCGCGCAGGAGCGCCGCGACGCTCATCCGGGTCGAGGGCATGCGGCTCTGGTCCATGTAGTTCTTCTTCGGGTTTTCGCCGAACGCGACCTTCATCGCGGCGGGCTCGAGCACGACCATGTCGTCGAGGCGCCTGCCGCTCGTCTTGACGAACACAAACTGGCCGCCGACGACGTTCGAGCTGCCCGGCCCGATCATCGCGGAGGTGATGCCGGCCAGTATCGCGCTGTGAAACGCCGCGTCCATCGGATTGATCGCGTCCAGCGCCCGAAGATAGGGCGTGACCGGCTCCATCGCCTCGTTGCAGTCGTTGCCCTCCAGCCCGACCTTTTCGCCGGAGATTCCCATGTGGCAGTGCGCCTCGACGATTCCGGGAAGCACCCAGCCGCCCTCCGCGTCGATGACGGCGCAGTCCCGGCCGGATTCGCGCAGGTCGTCAAGCGCGCCGACTTTTCCGATTTTTTTGCCTTCTATTGTCAGAAAACCGCGTTCGTGGGTCGCGCCGGCCATCGTCAGGATTCTGCCGTTCTTTATGATCATCATGTGCCTGTCACCTCTCATCGGGTCCCTTAGTATGCTTTTCATTTTCCCGGCGTTTATTCAGCCGCAGGAATGCATAAAAACCCCGGCGCGCGAGAACAATGGACGTGAAGGGAGGCTCGACAGGCATGGATGACAAGAACAAGAAGTGGAATAACAACAACCAGAAAAACGCCAACCGGAACAACCAGAACAACCGGAACAACCAGAACAACGACAACCGGAACAACGACAACCGGAACAACAATCAGGACAATCGCAGCAACCAGAACAACGACAACCGGAACAACAACCGCTGACCCGACGGAATCGGTTCCCCCGCGAATCATGCTTTGAGAGGGTGAGCAGGCGATCGCCTGCCCACCTTGAATTTTCACCCAGACTTACATCCACTCCCCGTACCGGCGCACATACGCTGTCTTGACAATCTGCACGCACAGAAGATATCCCGCCAGAATCACCGCGAGCCACGGGGCGAACATCGACGGCAGGCGCTGCATGTCGAGGCCGATCGCAAGGCCGGTAAAGCCCGTCGCGAGCGCGACGGCCGCGACGAGGAACGTCGACAGGAACAGAGGCAGAGACGGCATACTCTGCAAAAACGGAATTCTGGCCGTGCGGATCATGTGGATGACCAGCACCTGCGACACCGTGCCGAACACGAACCACCCGCACTGGAACAGCGGCGCGAGCTCCACCCTGTTCGCGCCGACGACCCACCAGATCACGGCGAAGCACAGGACGTCGAACACGGAGCTCAGCGGCCCCATGTGCGCCATGAAGGACTTGATCGACCGCGTCTCCCATTTGCGCGGCTTTTTGATGTATTCCCTGTCCACGCTGTCAAACGGTATGCCCATCTGCGAGAAGTCGCACAGCAGGTTCTGTGTCAGTATCTGCACCGGCAGCATCGGCAAAAACGGCAGGAAGATGCTGGCGACGATCACCGAGATCATGTTGCCGAAATTGCCGCTCGCCGCCATCTTGATGTATTTGATGATGTTTCCGAACGTGCGGCGGCCCTCGATGACGCCCTCCTCGAGCACCATCAGATCCTTCTTCAGTAGAACGATGTCGGCGGTCTCCTTGGCGATGTCCACGGCGCTGTCCACCGAAATGCCCACATCCGCTTGCCTGAGCGGCAGCGCGTCGTTGATGCCGTCGCCCATATAGCCGACCGTATGCCCCGCGGCCTGAAACGCAGCGACAACCCGCTCCTTTTGGGCCGGCGACAGCTTCGCGAACAGGTCGCAGATCCTTACCGCTTCCAGAAGCGCCGCGTTGTCCATCTGCTCCACGTCGCGGCCCGTCAGCAGCCGTTCGGTGTTCACGCCCACCTTGCCGCAGACCTTGACGGCCACTCCTTCGCTGTCCCCGGTCAGAACGACGGTCCGCACCCCGTGCTCGCTGAGCGCGGAAATCGCGGCCCTTGCGCTCTCCTTGGGCGGGTCGAGGAAACCCACGAAGCCGATCAAGACCATGTCCCGTTCGTCGGCCACGCTGAACGTCCCGATGCCCGGAACCTCGTTTTTCTGCGCCACGGCGATCATCCTGAGGCCATCGGCATTGTGCTTTTCGTAGGTCGCCATCGCCACGCGCCGGGCTTCCTCGTCCATGGGCAGCACGCGTCCGTTCATCTCCACAAAGGCGGATATGGCGATGATTTCCTCCACCGCGCCCTTGGTGATCAGCTGCCGCTTGCCGGTTTTGTCTGCCAGAACCACGCTCATCCTGCGCCGGGTAAAATCAAAGGGGATTTCGTCCGCGCGATGATAGGCGTCCAGGGTATTTTGCAATCCGTTCTGCACGGCGCGGTTGATGATGGCGAGGTCGATCAAGTTCTTCAGGCCGGTCTGAAAATAGCTGTTGAGGTAGGCGTGCCTGAGGATGCGGGCGTCGTCTTCGCCATGCAGGTTCATGTACTTCTCCAGCACGATCTTGTCCTCGGTCAGCGTGCCGGTCTTGTCGGTGCAGAGCACGTCCATCTCCCCGAAGGTCTGGATCGCGCCGAGCGTGCGCACAATAACCTTGTGTCTGGACATCGAGACCGCGCCCTTCGCCAGCGTCGAAGTCATGATCACGGGCAGCATCTCCGGCGTAAGGCCCACCGCAATGCTGACCGCAAAGAGCAGCGCGCTGGCCCAGTCGCCCTTCGCCAGCCCGTTGATCAGGAATACGACGGGGACCATCACCAGCATCATCCGTACCAGCAGCCTGCTGACCGAGTCCACGCCGCGCTCAAAGCTGCTCTTCGCCCTGTCGCCGGACAGGGATTTCGCCATCGATCCGAAATACGTGTCGTTGCCGGTGGCCAGCACTACGGCCGTGGCGCTTCCGCTGATCACGTTGGAGCCCATGAGACCGAGATTTTTCAAATCCGTCAGAGCGTCGTCCGGCTTGTTGGGAACGTCGCTGAATTTCTCCACGGGGTTGGACTCGCCGGTCAGTGCCGCCTGCGCGACAAAGGTGTCCTTCGTCGCAAGAAACCGCACGTCCGCCGGGAGCATGTCGCCCGCGGAGAGCCGGACGATGTCGCCGGGAACGACCTCGTCCATCGGAATTTCGCGGAGCTCTCCGTCGCGCCAGACGTCCGCTCTGTTGGAGATCATCTTCGACAGCGCTTCTGTGGCCGCGTTCGAGCGCTGGCTCTGCACAAACGCGATCAGACTCGAGAGGAGCACCAGCGCCAGGATGATGGTCACGGTGAGATAGTCGGGCCGAAGCGACGCGACAACATCCGTGAAATACGTGATCAGGGCGACGACGAGCAGTATGACGTTGAAGGGGTTGATCACCGCCTCCCGTATCCTGTGCAGCAGGGTATTCTTTTGCCCGATGGTGATGATGTTCTTCCCGAATTCGTCCTGCCTGTCTTCCGCTTCTTCGCTTGAAAGCCCTGTCCGCGCGGCGGACAGGCGCGAAAAGAGATCCTCCTCCGCGAGGAACGCATGCGAGCGGAGCTTCGTCTCGCTGTCCTGCCTGTTCTTTTGAATCTGCCTGCCGATTCTCTTCTTGTTCATGAAGTTCACTGGTATCATTCCTTTCTCTTAGGATTCCCCAGTGAAAACATCGGATGCGCAGCAAAAAGCCGCCCCAACGGACGGCGAAAAACATGCGTGAGGATCAGTCCATCAGCACGGACGCGCAACGGACAACAACCCGCGGTCAACGCTGGTCCATCGGTCGATGGTTTCACCTTGAGGTACGAGGCCGCTGACAAGACCTCGCGGTTCGCCGTCCATTGTCTCACCACCTTGTGAAATGTCGATAAGCCCCCCAGTAGTATACGGCAAAAGATCGCGCGAATCAACCCGGCGACTGTTAATTTTTCGCCGGCTCCGGCGCGGCGCGGCACGGGCGCGAAAATTGAAGCGGGTTTGCCGTCGGCTTTTCCGAAAGACCGGGCCCGGCTGTGAAGCCGGGCCCGGGATGGCGGAAATGCAGCCGCCAGCGCGCGTGGGATGAAATCGGCGGTTGCCTAGAACCAGCTGAAATTCTCCACGTCCGCGGCGTAGATCGGCCCGGTGGGGACAAAGGTCCAGTGGTCGACCGGCTCTCCCCTGATGATCTTGTCGAGCATCTCGACCGTGACGGTGCCCTCGGTGAACGGGTCCTGCGCGACGGAGGCGTACAGTTCGCCGCTCTCGAGCTTCTCGCGGACGATCAGGTCCTGGCCCTGGCAGAGTATGCCCATCTCGCCGAGGTACCCGGAGGCCTCGATCGCCGAGTACGCGCCCTGGAACATGCCGCCGTCCTGCGCGACGACCAGGTCGATCTCCGAGCCGTACTTCGTCAGCAGGTCCTCCATGATGGTCATCGCCTTCGAGGGGTCGAAGTCGGCGTACTGGTGGTCGTTGAGGATGACGACGTCGGTTCCCGAGAGGATTTCCCCGATGCCGGTGGTCAGGTTCGTCGTGTAGCTCGAGCCCGGCGAGCCCTCGATGTAGGCGACGTTCTTCGTCCCGGTCCCGTTCTTCTCGAAGTATTCGAGGATCAGCCGGCCGAGCCAGCG
>JAAYZL010000402.1 GCA_012514855.1 Clostridiales bacterium | reverse complement strand
TGATGTACATCTTGCTGATCATGCCGATGGAGCAGATGCTCTGTGTCACGACGCCGCAGAAGGGGCCGGGGCCGGTCACGCGGATCCACACGAGCGCCCAGACGAGGCTGGGGATCGTGCGGATGAGCAGGATGAACGCGCGCGCAAGGAAGGCCACAGGCTTGGGCATGACGTTGTTGCTGGCGAGGAAGCTGACCGGGATGGCGAGGATGCCGCCGAAGAGCGTGCCGAGCAGCGCGATGGCGATCGTCTCGAGCAGCAGGTACGGCACGCCGGAGGTATCCAGCGTGAACAAAAGCGAAAGGTCGGGATGCGATATGCCGTACACGATGCCGTAGGCCACGTCGCTCCCCTTCGCGGCGAGCCCCTTGAAGGCGATGCTGCTGCCCGACCAGCCCAGGAGCGCGGCGACGATGAACACGACCAGCGTGTACAGCCACCATTTGCGCGGGCGCGCCTCGTATTGCGAAAGGACGTTCATATTCTTCTCCCTCTCAGCCGAGCTTCCTTCTGAAGTACTGGCTCAGATTTTCGATGATCAATACCACGGCAAAGAGCGTCAGAAGGATCGTGCCAAGGCCGTTGTAGTCGCGCCAGCCGACGCGCTCCTCGATGAGGATGCCGAGCCCTCCCGCGCCGACATAGCCCAGGATCGCGGCGGCGCGGATGTTGATCTCGAAGCTGTACAGGCAATACGAAAGGTATGTCGGCAGGATCTGCGGGAAGCACGCGCTCCAAAAGGCCTGGAACTTGTTCGCGCCGAGTGACTCCATCGCCTCGAACGCCCCCATGTCGATCGTCTCGATGCTCTCGTAAAGCATCTTGGAGACGATGCCGAACGTGAAGACACAGATCGCGACGGTCCCGGCGAAGGTGCCCAGCCCGAAGACCAGGGCAAAGATGCTGGCGATGACCAGCGTGGGCAGCGTGCGCACGACGTTGAGCAAAAGCCGCAGGATCGCGACCACGGCGCCGTTCCGGTTGATATTCGCCGAGGCGAACACCGCGAAGGGCAGCGCGAACGTCGAGCCAAGCACGCTGCCCACGATGGACATCTTGACGGTATCGAGCAGCGGCCCAATCACCTTTTGGAGGTACGAGGGGTCGGGCCGGAAGATCTTTTCGAGTATGGCGGTGAATTGATATCCGCGCCGGATCAGGATCGAGACGTCGAAATCCGTCACCCGCAGCGCGAAGGCGACGGCCGTAAGGAGCGTCAGCAGGATCAGCGGCTGGCGCGAGCGGGGCCGCGCGACGCTATGGCCGTTGGGCAGCACGGTGATCCTCGGAGGAAAGACGCGGTCGAAGAGCGAAGCCTTCTTTTCTTCCGCATGGTTTTCGGGAAGTGCCATATCGACGCCTCCTACTTCTTCTCCTGCGCGGTGGGGATCGCCGCGCCGCTGTAGATCCGGCCCAGCACGTCCTCCCCCACCTCGGCGGCCGGGCCGTCGTAGACGATCTCGCCCGTGCGGATGCCGATCACGCGGTCCGCGTATTCGAGCGCGAGATCGACGTGGTGGATGTTGATGAGGATCGTGATCTGCATGTCGCGGTTGATGCGC
>JAAYZL010000401.1 GCA_012514855.1 Clostridiales bacterium | reverse complement strand
TTCCCCAGAATATACAGGGTGTTTTTCCGGATTGCATCCAGGTCGACTTCAATCCAGGAGGAACGCACAAACCCGTCTCCTTCTTCGAATGCGTGGCGCGGCCCGCCGCGAAAAGCTCCCGGTTGACATAGGCGCGCGCGGCGGTTTCTACAACGCGCCCAGGTATGTCAGGGCGATGCGGGTCTGCAGCTCGACGCACAGGTCGAGCACATCCTCGTCCACCCGGAAGTCCCGGCTGTGGTGCGGGGCGTCCGAGCGCTTCGCGGGGTTTCCCATGCCCGCAAAATAATGGAAACCGGGTATCCCGGCCAAAAAGAACTCGGCCACGTCGTCGCCGCCCATCTCGCGCATGCCCTCGCAGACGATATTCCCTTCGCCAAGCATGCCCGCGGCGACGCCCCGGGCCAGCTCTGTGAGCTGCGCGTCGTTGTCGAGCAGGCTGTTGCCGAAGGTCAGCTCGACGTCGCAGGCGCAGCGGTACGCCGCCGAAACGGCCGTGACGAGCTCCCGGAAGCGGGCGTGGACGGCCTTTTCGTTCCGGTGCAGGCAGCGGATGGAGCCTTCCATGGTCAGTTCGTCCGGGATGATGTTCATATAATCGCCCGCGTGCAGCGAGCCGACGGTGATGAGCGTGGGCTGGTCCAGCACACCGTATTCCATGGTCTGCATGGAGTTTATGGCGGCGAGCACATGCCTTCCGGCCTCGATGGGGCTCACGCCGCTCTCGGGCGAACAGCCGTGTGTGCCCTTTCCGCGTATGGCCAGCTTGAAGTAATAGCTGGAGGCGCAGCAGAGGCCGGAAAGCATGCCGACCTTTCCGGTGGGGATGGACGAGCTCACGTGCAGGCTGAATATGGCGTCCGGCCGGGGGTCGCTCAGCGCGCCCTGCTCGATCATCCGCGGCGCGCCGAGCTCTTCCTCGTTGGGCTGGAAGAGAAACACAACCGTGCCCGGCAGCTCGTCGCGGTGCGCCGCGAGGAGCTTGGCGACCTGCAGCTGGATCGCCACATGGCAGTCGTGGCCGCAGGCGTGCATGACGCCGGGGGTTTGGGAGCAAAAAGGCAGCTCGTTGCTCTCCGCGATGGGAAGGGCGTCCATGTCGCTGCGGAGCATCAGAATTTTTCCGGGCTTCGCGCCCGCGAGCACGCCGATGACGCCGGTGCCCGCGCACCTCCTGACCCGAAGGCCGCAGTCCGCAAGCCGCTTCTCGACGATTCCGGCGGTGCGGAACTCGCGAAAACCCAGCTCGGGATGGGCGTGGAGATCCCGCCTGAGCCCGATGGTTTCCGCCGTAAGCGCCGCGGTTTCTTTATGGATGTCCATGCGCATGAAATCACACCTTTCGCTATTGAAATCATATGTTTTTTCGCCGTTTCCGGCAACGTACAACCTATAAGGAAATGCCGGCCCCTTTTTTATACACAATGTAAGACGGCGTCCTTGTCCGGCTTTTTGAGCGCGGGGACGCCGGGCCGCCGTATCCGATGCGGTTCCGTTCAGTAATCGAGAAAGATCCTCGTGCAGATCTCCAGCAGAAACAGATCGCGATGGCATTTCAGGGACATTTCCGTCAGGGCTTCGATTTTCTCCAGCCGGTAGAGCAGGGACTGCCTGTGTATGTGCAGCTTCCGCGCGGTCATGCTCGTGTTGTAGTTGCAGCGGATGAACACGCTGAGCGTCCCGAGCAGATCGCTCTTGGAGGAGCGGTCGTATTCGAGCAGCTTTTCGAGC
>JAAYZL010000400.1 GCA_012514855.1 Clostridiales bacterium | reverse complement strand
TGAAGAAGCTCGCGCTGTTCGTCGCGCAGAAGCTCTCGACGATCGACGGCGTGCTCTCGACGGCGACCCACTTCGTTTTGAAGCGCTACAAGAGCGAGGGCGTCATACTCGACGAAAAATCCGAAGACAGGAGGCTCAAGGTCTCACCGTGAATTACGATCAAATTTTGTGCAGGCGCGTGGCCGAAGTGCCGCCGTCGGGCATACGCAAGTTCTTTGACGTGGTCAGCGAGATGAAGGGCGTGGTCTCGCTTGGCGTGGGCGAGCCGGACTTCAACACCCCCTGGGGCTATTCGGACGCGGCGATCTACTCGCTGCGCAAGGGGCACACGCACTACACCAGCAACTGGGGCCTGCTGGAGCTTCGCAAGGCGATCTCCGAGTACATGGAAATGCGCTTCTCGGTCCAATACGACCCGAAGACGCAGGTGCTCGTGACCGTCGGCGCGAGCGAGGGCATCGACATCGCGCTGCGCGCCTTGGTCGAGCCGGGCGACGAGGTGCTCGTGCCCGACCCGAGCTACGTCAGCTACGCGCCGGGCGTCACCTTCGCCGGCGGCACGTGCGTGCCGGTTCGCACCGACGCCGGGCACGCGTTCAAGCTGACTCCGGAGGCGCTCCGCGAGGTCATCACGCCGAGGACGAAGGCGATGATCCTCCCCTACCCGAACAACCCGACCGGCGCGGTCATGACGCGCGCGGATCTGGAGGCGGTCGCGGCGGTGCTCCGGGGCACGAACATCATCGTGATCTCCGACGAGATCTACGCGGAGCTGACCTATGAGGGAAAGCACGCGTGCTTCGCCGAGCTTCCGGGCATGTGGGAGCGCACGATCACGCTGAACGGCTTCTCGAAGGCGTTCGCGATGACCGGCTGGCGGCTCGGCTACGCGTGCGGCCCGACGGAATTGATTGCGGTGCTGTGCAAGATTCACCAGTACGCGATCATGTGCGCGCCGACCGCCGGCCAGTTCGCCGCGATCGAGGCGCTGAACAGCAGCATGCAGAACGGCTTCTCGGAGGTCCGGCGCATGGTCGACGCCTACGACCGCCGCAGGCGCATGATCGTCAGCGGGCTGCGCGCGGCGGGGCTTTCCTGC
Organism: Clostridiales bacterium; assembly: GCA_012514855.1. The sequence continues at coordinate 2,504 of JAAYZL010000400.1, read as the reverse complement.
CACGAGCCGAAGGGCGCGTTCTACGCGTTCCCGGCGGTTCCGAAGGGGTTGACCTCGCAGGCGTTCTGCGAAAAGCTGCTGTGGGAGAAGAAGGTCGCCGCCGTGCCCGGCGACGCGTTCGGCGCGCTCGGCGAGGGCTTCTTCCGCTGCTCGTACGCGGCGTCGAACGAGAATATCCGCAAGGCCGTCGAGCGGATCGGGGAATTGGTTTCGGAACTGTAGGCCAAAACAACTTCGGGGCTGTTGCAATAAGCAATACCGCACGATTTGTGCGGTATTGCCTTAACGAAAAAGCGAACTGTGGTTTTCAGTTGAATCGCAGTTCGCTTTTCACTGAATTTCCTGATCCAACTCCCGGAATTCCTTCGTGTCGAAGAACTCGATCAGCGTAATCCCCAGTCCATCACAGAGCATCTTTAGCGTCACAATGCCGGGGTTTCGGCTCACCCCGTATACAATGTTCTTCACAGTCGATGCCGGCACGGCGGAAATGCGAGCCAGCGCATTGAGCGCCATGTTGCGCTCCGCGCATAATTCAACAATTCGATTTGCGACACATTCTCTCGTTGTCACGCTTTGCCACCTCGCCCATATACCGTGGATAAAGCGTAGCAGAAAAAAGAACAATGCGCGGTCTATATATGGACTATTTGCTACGCTTCCTGGCGTCCTATGGTGTACTCCAGTATCCTCTCCTGCTGCATCTCCGCCTTGTCGGTGATCTCGGCGGCGATCGCGCCGTCCTTCATGACGTAGATGCGGTCGCTCATGCCGATCAACTCCGGCATGTCGGAGCTGATCATCATGACCGCGACGCCGCCGAGCGCGATCTCGTCGATCATGCGGTAGATCTCCGCCTTCGCGCCGACGTCGATGCCGCGCGTCGGCTCGTCGAGGATCAGCACCCTCGGCTCGGTCGCGAGGCACTTGCCGAGCACGACCTTCTGCTGGTTGCCGCCGGAGAGCGTGCGCGTCAATTGCTCGACGGACTTGCAGACGACGTTCAGCTTCCCCGCCATGTCGGTCGCGACCTTTTTTTCGCGGCTTCTGATCAGGAAGAAGCGCTTGAACAGCCGAAACAGCGACGAGAGCGTGATGTTCTCGGCGACGCCCATGTCGAGGATCAGCCCCTCGTCCTTGCGGTCCTCGGTCAGGTAGATCAGCCCCTTGCGCACGAACGCCGCCGGGTCGCGCCGCCGGACGCGCTTTCCGAGGTAGAATACCTCGCCGCCGAAGCTCTTCCGGTAGCCGAAGATCGACTTCGCGAGCTCGGTGCGCCCCGCGCCGACGAGCCCGCCCATGCCGACGATCTCGCCCGCGCGCACGCGCATCGAGATCGGCGCGGTGCCGGGCTCGAGCCGGAGGTTCTTGACCTCGAGCGCGATGTCCTTCCTGGGCGCGTGGCGGTTCCTGTACATGCCGCCGAGCGTGCGGCCGACCATCATGCCGACGATCAAGTCGACGTCGAACTGCGCGCGCTCGAGGGTTCCGATGTACTGTCCGTCGCGCAGCACGCTCAGCCGGTCGCCGACCTCGGCGAACTCCTCGATGCGGTGCGAGATGTAGATGATCGCGACGCCCTGCCCGCGGAGCCGGTGGATCAGCTTGAACAGTATGTCGATCTCCTTCTTCGTCAGCGACGAGGTCGGCTCGTCCATGATGATGATGCGGCAGGCGCAGCTCAGCACCTTCACGATCTCGACGATCTGCTGCTGCGCGGTCGAGAGGTTGCGCACGAGCGTCGCCGGGTCGATGTCGACGCCGAGCTCGTCGAGCATCTTCTTCGCCTCGGCGCGCATCCTCTTCACGGCCCGGAACCGGCCGCGCCGGAGCTCCCGGCCCATGAAGATGTTGTCCGCGACCGACAGGTTGTTGCACAGGTTCAGCTCCTGATGGATGAAGCCGATGCCGAGTTCCTGCGCCGCCCTCGCCCCGCGCGGCCGGACGGGCTTGCCGTCGAGCAGAATCTCCCCCTCGTCCGCGGGGATGATGCCGCCGAGCACCTTCATCAGCGTCGACTTGCCCGCGCCGTTCTCGCCGACGAGTATGTGCACCTCGCCCGCGCGCAGGTCGAAGTCGACCTTGTCGAGGATCTTGACCGTCGCGTGGCGCAGCGCGTTTCCGTAGGCGTCGAAGATGTACTTCGTGATGCCCTTCATCTCGAGCAATGCGTTGTTCATGAAGCGCACCTCCTCACAGCTTCCGGTTTTTGTAGACTTCGAGTATGATCGCGAACAGTATCACCACGCCCATCGCCGGCTGGTACAGGTAGTAGTTGACCGCGAGCAGATTGATCGTGTTCTCGAGCGTCTTCGTGACCAGCACGCCGAACACGCAGTTGACGACGCTCGACACGCCCCCGAACAGGCTGGTTCCTCCGACGACCGCCGAGGTCACGATCTCGAACGTGTAGTTCGCGCCGCCGAGGTTCGACTGCGCGCAGTTGACGCGGATCGTCAGGAGCACCGCCGCGAGCGCGACGAGCGTCGACGAGAGCGCGTAGG
>JAAYZL010000399.1 GCA_012514855.1 Clostridiales bacterium | reverse complement strand
CCACGCGGCGGAGTTCTGGATGATCGAGCCGGAAATCGCCTTTGCGGACCTGGAGGACAATATGGCCCTGCAGGAAGATATGATCCGCACCATCATCGGCGATATCCTGCGCGAAGCGCCGGAGGAAATGGATTTCCTCAACCAGTTTGTTGACAAGCAGCTGATCGAGAGGCTTGAGCTTGTACGCGACAGCGATTTCGCCCGCTGCAGCTATACAAAAGCTATTGAGCTGCTGCTCGAGTCCGGACGTTCGTTTGAGTATCCCGTCAAATGGGGGATGGACCTGCAGACAGAGCACGAACGCTGGCTGACGGAAGAATACTTCCGCCGCCCTGTATTTGTGCATGACTATCCCAAGGACATCAAGGCATTCTACATGCGCATGAACGAGGACGGCAAGACCGTCGCCGCGGCGGATCTGCTGGTTCCGGGCGTCGGCGAGCTCTGCGGTGGCAGCCAGAGGGAGGAGCGGCTCGACGTGCTCACGCGGCGCATCGAGGAGATGGGCATGCGCCCCGAGGACTACTGGTGGTACCTCGAGCTCCGCAAGTACGGAAGCTGCAAGCACGCGGGCTTCGGCATGGGGTTCGAGCGGCTGATCATGTACCTGACCGGGATTTCGAACATACGCGACGTGCTGCTGTTCCCGAGGACGACGAGGAACGCGGAGTTTTGATCTTCCAAAAATGAAAGAGAGCGGCGCAAACCGCTCTTTTTTAGTTTACCTCTGCACCGCCAGTGTCGCCATTTCCCCGTTGATCGACCACTCCTTGACGTACGCCCCCTCCGGCAGCCCGCCCTCCGAGAGCGTTTCCGCGAGCACGGCCCCCTGAATCTCGTCCGCCGAGCGCGCAATGATGGCGGCGAGCTTATCGGTGGTCGTGTAGCCGACTTTGATCCGGTCGACGACCTCGAACCCCGCCTCCTTGCGCATCGTCTGGAGCTTCGAGATCACCTCGCGCACGAAGCCCTCCTCGATCAGTTCGTCGGTCAGGTTCGTGTCCAGCACGGCGGTCAAAGCGCGGTCGGTCTCGGCGACGAAGCCGGGCTTCTGCATCGGCTCAATCAGCGCGTCGTCGCGGCCGAGCTCCACCGGCGCGCCGTCGATCTCGAACTTCAGCGTCTCGCCGCGGTCGAACGCGTCGACGACGTCGTTTCCGTCCATGTTGAGAAGCGCGACCCCGATTTTCCCGAGCAGCTTCCCGTAGCGCGGGCCGACGGTGCGCATCTGCGGCTTGATCCTGTACGTCGTGAACGCGCGCGCGTCGTCGACGAAGTTAACGGCCTTGACGTTCAGCTCGTCCGCGATCAGCTCCGCCATCTTGTCCGGCAGCTTCGCGCCCTTGACGTAGAGCGCGCGCGCGGGCTGGCGCACCTTCATGTTCGCGGCGCTGCGGCACGCGCGGCCGAGCTGCACCGCGGCGATGACGAGCTCCATCTCCTCCTCGAGCGCTTGGTCGACGAGCGACATGTCCGCCGCCGGAAAGTCCGTCAGGTGCACCGATTCCGGCGCGTCCGGGATGTTCCCGACGACCAAATTCCGGTACATCGCCTCGGTCATAAACGGCACGTAGGGCGCCAGGAGGCCGCAGAGCTTCGTCAACACCGCAAACAGCGTCTCGAACGCGGCGAGCTTGTCCCCTGCCAGCCCCTTGCCCCAGAACCGCTCGCGGCAGCGGCGCACGTACCAGTTCGAGAGCTCGTCTACGAACGAGGCGATCGCGCGTGAGGTCTCGGTGATTTTGTACTCGGCCATGCCTTCGTCGACGAATGCGATCAGCGTCTGGAGCTTCGAGAGCACCCATCTGTCCATCAGCGAGAAGTCCTCGGGGTTCGCCCTCTGCTCGGCGGGGCGGTAGTCGTCGATCGACGCGTACAGCGCGAAGAACGCGTAGGTGTTCCACAGCGTCCCCATGAACTTGCGCTGCAT
>JAAYZL010000398.1 GCA_012514855.1 Clostridiales bacterium | reverse complement strand
TGTTCAAGCGCGCGAAGGCGATGGTGCCGCTGCTGGTTCCGCTGTTTGTGAGCGCCTTCCGCCGCGCGGACGAGCTCGCGATGGCGATGGAGGCGCGCTGCTACCACGGCGGCGAGGGCCGCACGCGGATGAAGCGGCTCCACTACGGGCGGCACGACCTGTTCGCGGCGCTCGCGGTCGCGCTGTTGATCGCGGCGATCGCGGCCTTGAACGCGCTGGGGGTGTTCTGATGCGCGTCCGGCTCACGCTGGAGTACGACGGCACGCGCTACGCGGGCTGGCAGCGGCAGGAAAACGCGCTCGCGGTGCAGCAGGTCGTCGAGGAGGCGCTCTCGAAGCTGACCGGCGCGGACGTCTCGGTCACCGGCGCGAGCCGCACCGACGCCAAAGTGCACGCGCTCGGGCAGGTCGCGCACTTCGATACGGAGAGCCGCATCCCGCCGGACAAGTACGCCTACGCGCTGAACACGATGCTGCCGCCGGATATCCGCGCGAAGGCGAGCGCGCGCGCCGCGGACGACTTCCACGCCAGGTTCTCGGCGGCCGGCAAGCGCTACCGCTATTGGATTTACGCGTTTCCGCACGCCGGGGCGCTGAACCGCCTGACGCACGCGCACGTGATCTACCCGCTCGACCTCTCCCGGATGCGCTCGGAGCTTCCCGACCTGGTCGGCACGCGCGATTTCAAGGCGTTCGCCGCGAGCGGAAGCGCCGTGAAGGACACCGTGCGCACGGTTTGGTGCGCGGAGATCACCCAAAACGGCGGGGAATTCGAGCTCCTCGTCGAGGGAAACGGCTTTCTGTACAACATGGTGCGCATCATCGCCGGCACGCTGATCTCGGTCGGCGCGGGGAAGCTCGCCCCCGGCGCGTTCCGGCGCGCGCTCGACACGGGCGACCGGCTCGACCTCGGCGTGACCGCGCCGGCGCACGGATTAACGCTTATGCAGGTGTTTTATGAAGGCGATCGTCTTTGATTTCAACGGAACGATGTTTCCGGACGGGGAAAAGCACCGCATCGTGTGGGGCGAGTTTCTCGAAAAGCGCCTCGGGCGAACGATCACCGACGAGGAGTTTCTGGCGCACGCGTGGGGACCGACGACCGACAAGGTGCTGCGCCACTTCTTCGGCGAGCAGCTCGGCGAGGACGAAATTGTACGGCTCGGCGAGGAGAAGGAGGCGATCTACCGCAGGCTCTGCCTGGAGGACCCGGAGACCCTCAAGCTGACCGACGGGCTTCCCGAGTTCCTCGACAGATTGAAGGAGAACGGCGCGCCCATCGCGATCGCGACCGGCGCGGGGTTGAGCAACCTCCAATTCTACTTTGAGACCTTCGGCCTCGCGAGGTGGTTTTCGATGGATCGCGTGGTCTACGACGACGGCAAGCTCCCCGGCAAGCCCGACCCGGCGATCTACATAGCGGCGTGCGCCTTGCTCGGCGTCGAGCCCGGGGACTGCGCGGTCTTCGAGGATTCGTCCGCGGGCCTGCGCTCCGCATACGCCGCGGGCGTCGGCGAGATCATCGCGGTCTCGGCGTCGGAACCGGCGGAGGCGCTGCTCGCGCTGCCGGGCGTCTCGCGCGTGATTCGGGATTTCCGGGACGTCGCCATATAGCCCGCCCATGTAAAAAATCCGCCGCTTTTCCCACAAGCCGCGGATTTTATGCTATAATCCCTATCGTGTACAATCAATCCAATTTGCGCCGCTATTCCCTTGCGGCATGTTAGGAGGACGGACAATGCAGTATACGCATGAAGTAGAGCAGATGGTCTGCGTGGCCAAGGGCCCGAACCACGGCCCGGCGCCGATTCCCGAGGAGGGCAAGTGGGTCAAGGCGAGGGAGATCGCGGACATCTCCGGCTTTACGCACGGCATCGGCTGGTGCGCGCCGCAGCAGGGCGCGTGCAAGCTGTCGCTGAACATCAAGGGCGGCGTGATCGAGGAGGCGCTCGTGGAGACGATCGGCTGCTCCGGCATGACGCACTCCGCCGCGATGGCCGCGGAGATCCTGCCCGGAAAGACGATCCTGGAGGCTTTGAACACCGACCTCGTCTGCGACGCGATCAACACCGCGATGCGCGAGCTGTTCTTGCAGATCGCGTACGGCCGCAGCCAGTCCGCGTTCTCCGACGACGGACTTCAAATTGGCGCGGGGCTCGAGGACCTGGGCAAGGGGCTGCGCTCGCAGATCGGCACGATGTACGGAACGCTCGCGAAGGGCGCCCGCTACCTCGAGATGGCCGAGGGCTACGTGACGAAGCTCGCGCTCGACAGGGACGACCAGATTTGCGGCTACCAGTTCCTCTCGCTGGGCAAGATGATGGACGCCATCAAGAAGGGCGCGACGCCCAACGACGCCTACGAGAAGAACATCGGCACCTACGGCCGCTTCAAGGCCGAGGACGGCGCGGTCAAGTGGATTGACCCGCGCAAGCAGTAAGAGGAGGTGCGGCAAATGTCTTTGTTTGAG
>JAAYZL010000397.1 GCA_012514855.1 Clostridiales bacterium | reverse complement strand
ATGCTGGAGACCGCACGGTTTCTCCTGGATGAATTGAAGGCGAATGTGGTGCTTATCCCCCATGTCTACCGGGTCAATGAACGCGGGGAATTCATCAAGGGCCCCGATACGAAGGTCCTTGAGCAATTCAAGCGTGTGCTGGACCCCGGCGGGCGGCAGTACGGCGACCGGGTGATGCTCTTCGAAGGCATGCACGAGGTTGATGTGGTCAAAGGTGTCATTGGACGGCTGGACCTGTTCATCTCGGGCCGCCTGCACGCGGGGGTCGCCGGCCTGTCTCAGGCCGTGCCCACCGTGATGATCGCCTACGGCCCCAAACATCGGGGCTTTGCCGCGCACGTGGGCCAGGAATCCCGGGTGGCGGAGTGTCTCCAGGGCCGGGTCGAATCGGATGAGCTGATCGCGGTGATACGCCGTGCCTGGCGCGACCGCGCGCGCATTTCCGCGGAAATCGCCGCGAAACTCCCCGAAACCCGCCGGAAAGCCCGGCAGAATCTGATGTTTGTGAAAGCGCTTGTCGAGGCGCGCCGAGCGCACGGTGGAACCCTGCCGCCCGCGGTGATTGCCGCGCTTCTGGAATCCCACGGCGAGCCTCAGGATTAGCCCATGCACGGCCCCACGACACCATCTGACCGGCGCCCGACAATGCACGGGGACGGTCCATGAACCTGAAAGGCTTCTTAGAGAACCGCTTCAACCGCGATGCGGTCTGGCTGACCGGGAGTTTCGCCGTTCTCGCGGTGTGCGGGGTCATTCTCAACGTCGTCATCATCGACCGGCTGGGCAACGAGGCCCTCGGCGTCTTTAATCTGGTCTACGCCCTGTACGTCATCCTCTCGCAGGTCGCGGCCGGCGGACTGAATTTTTCCGCGCTCGCGTACATTTCGCGGAACCGCGATCATCCGGAGGTCTGCGCTTCGATCACCACCTCGGCGCTCCTGGTCGGCGTGCTGCTTGGCATTCCCGTCTGTGTTATCGCCTTTCTGCTGCGCAATGTCGTGGGTAACCTGATGGGGAGCCAAGAGGTGGCCGCCGGGCTCACCCTGGCCATCCCGGGCATCTTTTTCTTTGTGCTCAACCGGATCCTGCTCTACGTGCTCAATGGCTGGCGCAGCATGCGGGCCTTCTCCATCTACAACGCCCTCCGTTTCGTGCTGATCATCGTCTTTGTCCTCTTGCTGTTGCGGCTGGGGTATACGGGCACCGCGATGCCCGCCGCGTTGACCCTGACGGAAATCGCGCTGCTGGCGCTGCTCCTGGTCGATGTGAACCTCCGCCTCTTTCCGCTCTGGCGCGTGCGCGAGATGGGTTACTGGTCGCGCAAACATTTCTCGTTTGGTGTTCGAAGCGCGGTCAGCGGCGTCCTATTTCAGATCAATACCCGCATCAACGTCCTCGTCCTCGGATACTTCCTGACCGAGGACCGGGTGGGGCTGTATTCGTTCGCGGCGTTTCTGGCCGAGGGGATCCTCCAGCTCGTGCTGGTGTTCCGGCGCAACATCGACCCAATCCTCGGCGAATGTTTCGCGCAGAACGATTTCGAGCGCCTGCTGCGCGTGGCCAGCCGCGTCAAGCGCACGTTCTACCCGATGATGGCGGCGGTCGCGGTTCTGGCGGGCTGCGCCTTTCCCCTGCTCTTTCAAAACCGATTCCCTTCGCCCGATGACATGCGGGCGAGCTGGGCCGTCTTCGGCATCCTGATGGTGGGCGTGGTCTTGAGTTCGGGATACCGGCCGCTCCTCGGAATCCTGCTGCAGGGCGAACGGCCGGGACTCCATTCGATCTTCGCCCTGAGCGTCGTGGGCGTCAACTTCGTCGCCAATGTTATCCTGACGGCCGCGTTCGGCATCTTCGGCGCCGCCGCCGCCACTGCCGCCATCTTTGTCTTTGAAGTGACGATGCTGCGCTTCTGGAGCAAGCGGGCGTTTGGACTCAGAATATGAGTGAAAATATGGGGTCGCCGACAAATCCCGTAGAAGACGCGTACCGGATCGTGTTTTCGTGGGTCTT
>JAAYZL010000053.1 GCA_012514855.1 Clostridiales bacterium | reverse complement strand
TCCACCATCTCCTCATCCACGGCGTCGCTCATGCGCATGATGATGCCGTTCAGGTGATCGCGGCAGTCCCTGTACGCCTGCGAATCCCCGTCGCGGCACAGGCTCGGGACGGCAAAATCCTCCAGCAGCTTGCCGCGCGGCGAGAGCAGGAGTATCCTCCCGGCCATGCGCAGCGCTTCCTTTACGTTGTGGGTCACGAACACGACGGCGATCCGCTCCTCCGCCGCGAGCTTCTTGAGCTCCTCCTGCAGGTTTCTGCGGTTCAGGTTGTCCAGGCTCGCGAACGGCTCGTCCATCAGCAAGATCTTCGGCCGCTGCGCGAGCGAGCGCGCGATCGCCACCCGCTGCTTCATGCCGCCCGACAGCTCGTGCGGATAGCGCCTGCGGCAGCCGCCGAGGCCGACCTTTTCGAGGTACTCGTCGGCGATTTTCGCGGCCTCGGCAACCGCGCGCCCCTGCACCGCGAGCGGGAAGCGCACGTTCTTTTCGACGGTCTTCCAGGGGAAGAGCTGGTTGAAGTCCTGAAACATCAAGATGCAGTCGGGGCTCGGCGCGGCCTTTTTCACGCCCCCGACGAGTATCTCGCCCTCGTAGGGCTCAAACCCGGCGATGCAGCGCAGAAGCGTCGTCTTTCCGCAGCCGGACGGCCCGAGCACGCAGACGAACTCGTCCGCGCGGATGTCCGCCGAGAGCCCGTCGAGCACGTTCAGCTCCCCGAAGCGCTTGCGAAGCTGCCGAATCCGGATGATCGGGGGCGTCATTTCACCATCCCCCATCTCTTGAGCGTCAGGTTTTCGAGCGTCCGAAACAGGCCGTACTCGACCGCGAGGCTCGCCACGATGATGACGGCCAGCGCGGCGAACGCGCCGGCGGTGTCCATCTGGTAGCGGGACGTGTAGATGTGCCAGCCGATGCCCACCGCGTTCCCGGCTACGCCGAACAGCATCTCCGCGCTGATGACCGCGCGCCAGGCGCGGGCCCAGCCGGTCTTGAGCCCGAGCAGCGCGTAGGACAGCGACGCCGGCAGATAGATCGCGCGCATCAGGCCGAAGCGGTTGAGGCCGATGTTCCTGCCGATCTCGAGGTACATCGGGGGCGTCGCGCGAAAGCCCTCGATCAGGCTGCGCGACAGCGGCCACGCGACCGAGTGCACGATCAGAAACACGATGCCCGCCTCGCCGGTTCCGAACCACAGGATCGCCAGCGGCATCAGCGCGATGCCGGGCAGCGGGTCGCACAGCGCGACGATCGCCTGATAGACCGCGCTGAATCCCTCGAAGCGGATCGAGAGCACGGAGCCGACCAGCGCGATCGCCGCCCCGATCATGAGCCCCCGGCCGATCAGGAGCATCGTGTGCGCCGTGGCCTCGAGCATCCGCCTGTGGAACAAGCCGTCGACCAGCGCCCTCGCGATGTCGGCGAGCGACGGAAACAGCAGCGGCGGAAACAGCTTGAGCGCATAGACGGCCTGCCACAGCGCGAGCGCAACCAGCGCGATCACAAAGGTCGTATATCGTCTCTTCTTCGCCATGCTCGCCAGAAGCCTCTCTCCCGCTAGAATCTCTCGTAGATGAAGGTCGTCGCCGCGCCCAGCCCGAAGTTGCCCAGCAGCAGGATCGCCAGCAGGCACGCGTACGCCGCGCACCACTTGATCAGCGTCCCGCGCTTCTCCAGCCGCTCGCGCAGCGCTCCGCGCTCCTCGATCCACTCGACGGCGAGCAGCACGAAGATCCCCGCGACGCCCGCGAAGCTCCGCCAGTTTTTGAGGCTCACATCGAAATAGGACAGCAGCGGCAGGCTGTTCGGCCCGGGAGCGAAGCGGACGATCCTCCCGAGAATCCCGAGCGCCTGCGCGACGCCGTCCGCGCGGAAGAGCACGCGCGACACGCATCCCAAAAGAAACGTAAGCAGCATCTGCAAAAGCGCGACCGGCCTCGATTCGGGGTCGACGCGCATGCGCCTGAGCAGATTCGCGCAGGCGGGCGACACCTTCATCGTGATCACGATCACAATGCCGAAGTACAGCCCCGTGACCGCATACTTCAGGTGCGGGCCGTGCCACAGTCCGATCAAAAACCACACGCACAGAAGCCCCGCGAACGCGGTGATCTCGCGCGACGCCGCGTAGCCGAGGCGCTTTTTCGCGGCGCGGCCGAGCGCGAGCATGCCGCGCGACGCCGACAGCGGGTAGAACACATAGTCCTTGAAAAACGCGCCGAGCGTGATGTGCCACCTTCTCCAGAAGTCCGGGACGCTCCGCGCGAAGAACGGATGGCGGAAGTTCGCGGGCAGCGCGATTCCGAACATCTCCGACGCCCCGGCGACGATGTCCATGCAGCCGGAAAAGTCCGCGTAGAACTGAAACGCGTACAAGACGGTCGCGGCGCCTATCTCGAGCGCCCCCCACGACGCCCAGTTCCCGTACACCGCCTCGACGAGCGGCGCGAGGTTCTCCGCGATGACGAGCTTCTTGAAATAGCCCCAGATCATCCGCTGCGCGCCGTAGCGGATCGTTCCCGGCTCGTACCGGCGCGCGGCGAACAGCCTTTCCGACATCTCGCCGTAGCGCAGGATCGGCCCGATCGTGATCGCCGGGAAGAACAGGCCGAACAGCGCGAGCTTCAAGGGGTTCCGCTCCGGCTCGAGCCTGCCCCAGAACACGTCCAGCGCGTAGCCGAGCAGCGACAGCGTGCAGTACGAGATGCCCAGCGGCGCGACCCAGTCTACCCGCGGCGCGTCGGCCGGTATTCCGAGCCACCGGAGCAGCTGCGCGCCGCCCTCCGCGAAGAAGTTGAAGTATTTCGTCGCGACCAGCGCCCCGAGCGCCGCGAGCACGAACAGCGAGAGGCAAATCTTCCGCCGCGCGCGGTATTTTTGCCGAAGCGCCCGCCGCTCGGCGCCGGAAGCGTCCGCCGAGGCCGCGCTCTCGCGCCCGAACTCGCGCCCCATCCACCTCCCCGCGAACCAGGCGGCGAGTATGTCGAAGGCGATGACCAAAAACGCGCCCCAGCCGGCGTACACGTAGAACACGGCGCTCGCCAGGAGCAGCACCCACCAGCGCGCTTTGCGGGGCGCGAGGTAGTAGCACGCGACGGCCGCGGCGAGGAAGATGAGAAATGCCGGCGAGACCAGCGCCATCTACGGCTTCGCCTCCGTCACGCCCTCGAAGCAGAGCTCCGGGAGCTTCTCGGGCGCGTCGCCCAGCAGCTCGAGCTCCAGCATCATGTCGAGCATGTCCTCGAGGCCCACGGGCACGGTATGAAAGGAGAGCGCGCCCAGGCATTCCCGCATCACGGCGGGGTCGAGCTTGTATTCCTCGGCCAGCATGGAGGCGACCTCGTCCGGGTTGTCGCGGATGTAGTCGATCGCGTCGTGCACCGCCTGCACCACCGCGTCATAGAGCGCGGGGTATTTGTCATGCAGGTCGAGCGTCGCGACGGCCACGAGTTCCGTAATCGGCTCCTCCCCCACGCTCTCGTACAGCACGCGGACGCCCGGCTGCGCCTGCTGCACGTAGTTGTGCGGGAATGGCAAAAACGTCGCCGATACGCCGCCGGTCATCAGCGCCTGAACCGCGTCTGCCGCCGACATCTCGATCAGCATCGGGTTCAGCGCGGATGGGCTGCCGAGCCGTTGCTCGACAAGCCGGCAGAGCTTCAGGTGGGTGTTGCCTCCGAGCGAGGGGAGCGCGATCCTGTCGCCGGGCGCGAAGTCCTCGAGACCCTGGAAGCGCTCGTCCAGCACGCACAGGCTGTACGCGTGGTTCGAATAGGCGGAGCATATCCTGTACGGCACGCCCTTGATGACGCCGAGCATCGCGTGCGTCGAGGACAGCACCGCCACGTCGATCTCCCCGGCCACGACGCCCTCGTTGATGACCGTTCCGAAGGGGATCGCACGCTGCTCGACCTCGATCTCGCCCTTGTAGCGCTCCTGAATGAGGCGCTTTTTGACGAGGATCGTGGGCAGCAGCTTGGCCAGCCCGATCGGGCTCGCGATCACGAGCTTTTGCTTCGCCGGCTGCTGATTTCGGCATCCGGCGGAGGTCAAAAGCAGCAGTACGGCGAGTGAGAGCGCGATCCATCGCAGTGCTTTCATGGGCCAATCCCCTCCCTTTGTAGAGCCCCGGTCACAGGTACTTCGCAAGAAACGCCCGAATCGCCCCGGCGGAGGAAAAGTGCTCCGGCAAGATATCCTCGGGCAGGATGCGTATGCCGTAGTTCGCGCCGAGCTCGCCGATCAGGCCGAACACGTCGAGCGAATCCAGGCGCCCGCGCCCTATGAGGTCGTCCTCGTTGCGCCAGTCGACGTGCGGAACCGCCCTTTGCAAAAGCTCCAGCAGCTCGTCCATGGAAACTCCCCCTCAGCCGCGAAGCGCGCGGACGTCGGTCTTGCCGTTGTACAATTTCGGAATGCGCTCGAGCCGCTCGATGCGCCGGGGCAGCTTGAACCGCTCGAGCTTTGCCTCGAGAAACGCGCGCAGTTCCTGCGGCCCGACGCCGCTCCCCTCCGGCGCCGCGTAGTAAAGCGCCGGAATCTGGCCGAGCAAATCGTCGTCCACGGCGACGCAGGCACAGTCCTCGACGCCGTCCATCGACCGCGCGATGCGCTCGAGCTCGTCCAGCGACACCATGAAGCCCCCGACGCACAATACGCCCCCCTCGCGCCCGGCGAGGTGCAGTTTCCCGTCCGCGCCCAGAT
>JAAYZL010000396.1 GCA_012514855.1 Clostridiales bacterium | reverse complement strand
CGTCCCGAGCTGCTTCCGGAACGCCGCCCGCTCCGGGGTGATCTTTCGCTTCGCCATACTCCTAAACCTCCGTGCCGTTTTATTCTACCACAGCTTCGAGGTTTACACAAAGTGCGGGACGGTCTCTGTTTGGACGGAACTTGGCCGACATAGAAGCCCTCCGCGTTGACGCTCCGTACCTTTAGATCCTCGCGATCGGTGCGCAGGCGCATAGAGGGGCAGATATTCTCGGTCAGAATCGGTGGACGGTCCAGACCGGCGTCCTTGTATGCTCCTCATCAAAGCGCATGCCGGTATTCTCGCTGCGCCCGATGGCTGTAAGCAGCAGGTTGTCGGCTTTCCTTATGCGTCGATCGCCGCCGCGGAGATTTCCGAGCCGCCGCAACATCGGCGCGCCGAACCCCGACCTATCCTACGATCGCGTCATTGGGGCGGTGCGACGGCTGCGGCCCGTCCTTCGTCATGCTTCCTGCTCCTTGCGCATCGCGTGTGTTCGTGCTATGATGTATCCAATAAATGGATGACGAAGGGCGGGGAACGCATGCGGGCCGCCATCGCCGCGCTGGTGTTGGTCTTTTTCACGCTGATGATCGCGGAGAAGCTGCGCGCCGTCCGGAGCAGGCGCGCGCTTTCGCATGTGGTGCACGTAAACGGCACGCGCGGAAAGTCGACGGTCGCGCGGCTGATCGACGCGGGGCTGCGCGTCGGCGGCCTGCGCGTATTCACAAAGACCACGGGCACGGACCCGGTGACGATCGGTGTCGACAATGTCGAGCGCGCCGTGCGCCGGATCGGGCCGCCGAACATACGCGAGCAGCTTCGCGTGCTCAATCGCGCCGCGCGCGAGGGGGCGGAGGTGCTCGTCGTCGAGTGCATGGCCGTCGACCCGACGCTGCAGAGGGCCTCGCAGCGCGACATGCTGCGGGCCGACATAGGCGTCATTACGAACGTGCGCCGCGACCACGAGGACGCGATGGGAAACGTACCCGAGGAGATCTGCGACGCGCTGTCCAACACCATCCCCCGGGACGGCGTGCTGCTGACCGCTGAGCGCGGCCTCGCCGCGAGGCTTCGGGACAACTGCACGTCGCAAGGCTGCCGCTTCGTGCAAGCGCTGCCGCGTGGCGACGAGCCGGACTTCGAGTTCTCCGAAAACCTTTCGCTTGCACTGGCCGTGTGTGAGGAGCTCGGCGTCGCGCGCGAAACGGCGCTCGACGGCATGCGGCGCTTCCGCCCGGACCCGTATGCGCTGTGCGCCTATCGCTGGGGCGAAGGTATATTCATAAACGGCTTTTCGGCGAACGACCCTGCGTCGATTCGATTGTCCTACGAGCGCATGCGCGCGGCGCTGAACCTCGGAGACGGCGTGCCGACGCTGCTCGTCAACAACCGCGCCGACCGTGGCCGCCGGACGCTCGACATGCTTGCGCTCGCCTGCGACATGCGCCCCCCGCGCGCGCTGGTGGCGGGCGCGTCGCGCGGCTTTTTCGCGCAAAGGCTCAAAAGGGCGTTGCCCGGCGCGGACATCGAAACGCTGCACTCGACGCGGGAGGTCGAGAGTTACCGGCCTCGCGCGGGGGAAGTCGTCTACGCGATCGGCAATCTGGCCGGCTTCGGCCGGGGAGCGGTGGCGGCCGCGGCAAAGGAGGGCGAGCGAATTGTATAATGAAGTGATCCTCGTCGGCGTCGCCGTCAGTATGCTGTTTTCGGAACTGACGGGGTTCTCGCCGGCGGGGCTGATCGTGCCCGGCTACATCGCGCTTTCGCTCGGCTCGCCGCTCCGAATCGGCTACACGCTCGTTCTGTCGGCGCTGTCGGCGCTGATCTGCCGCGGCCTCGGGCGCTTTGTGATACTCTACGGCCGCCGCCGCTTCGCGCTGATGATATTGCTCGCGTTCGGCCTCGGTGTCGCGGTTGAGCGCTCGGGCTTCCTGCCATTTCGCGTCGAGGCAATCGGCTACTTGATCCCTGGCATCATCGCGCGCGAGATGGACAGGCAGGGCTTCTGGAAGACGATATTGTCGCTGGCGCTGGCGACGGCGCTTGTCGCGCTGATTGCCGTGGTCGCCGACTGGCCGCTCGGGGGGCTTCTCTGATGCGCGGCGCGCGCACGGTGCTGATTGCGGTCGCGCTGGCGGTGGCGCTTCTGGGGCTCGGACTCACGCGAGCCATAACACACACTGTGCCGGCGGAGGACTTCGCCCTCAAGCGAGCCGCCGCCCAGCATATGCGGCGATGCATGGACGCCGTCCTGTCGTACAGGCGCGAACTCGGCATACCGCTGCTCGCGGAGGACGCGTGCGGGACGGGCATGCTCGGCGACGGTTTCAACGCGATCACGACCACGGCCGGCGCGGCGGACGCCAAGCGCACGACGGCCGATCCCAACATGGCGGCGCTGATGGTCGGGATACTGACGGAGGCCGGCGTCGGGCCGGAAAGCAGGGTCGGTGCGGGACTGTCCGGCTCGTTTCCAGCGATGAATCTAGCGCTGATCTGCGCATGCGAGGCGATCGGCGCGGAGCTCACCTACATTGCGTCGGTCGGCGCTTCCACCTACGGCGCGAACCTGCCGCGGCTGACGTTCCCCGACATGGCTCTCAGGCTGTATACCGACGCTCTGATCGGGACGCCACCGGCGGCCCTCAGCATGGGCGGGGCGTCGGACACCGGCCTCGACATGGACCCATCGCTGTCCGGGGAGATTCGCGCGCGCCTTGATAGGAGCGACGTGCCCTTTCTCGACATCCGCGACTTCTCCGAAAACCTGCGCGCACGGATGGAGATCTATGCCCAGGGCGGACCGATCGACTGCTTCGTCGGCGTCGGCGGCAGCATCACGACCAACGGAACAGGCCCGTCCGCACCGCCGCACGGCATACTGCGCGGCGGCACGGCGAACGAGCGCAGCGGCCTGCTTGAAATCTACGCCGAGGCCGGCGTGCCGGCGATACACATCATAGACATCCGCAAGCTCGTCGCAGACTACGGCATGCCCTACGATCCGGAAACGCCGCCCAAGATCGGCGAGGGCGCGCCGTACATGCGGACGGAATATTCGAAAATCCCGGCCGCCTGCGCGCTGGCGATCGACGTGATGCTGCTTATATGTGTACATCGGCGCGGAAGGAGGGCCCGGCAATGAAGCGTTGGATCGCGGCGCTTTTGCTGCTTTTCATGTTCCCCGTCGCCCGTGCCGAGGATGTCCCGACCGGGGACGGATTGCGCGCCGCCGACCCGATCGAAACGATCCCTTGGCGCACCGCGGGCGAGCTGTGTCCGGCATTGGCTTGGAACGATGGGACGTCAGCGCGAACCTATGCACTCGGCGAGCCGGATTTGCGCCTGTCGGTCGTGGCGCTCGAGACCGGGCGCGACGGACCGACGGTTTACGTCGTGGCAGGCGCGCACGGCGACGAGCCGGCGGGTATTCTGGCGGCGGAGCTCCTCGCGGCGGCGGGTCTCGCGTCCGGGCGGCTCTACGTGCTCGCGCGCGCGAACGCGTGGGGCTGCGAGCGCCGCTTCCGCGCGTCGGAGGACGGCGAAGACCTGAACCGCGCCTACCCCGGCTCTGCCGAAGGCGGGTTTTCGGCGCGCGCGTCGGCGGCCGTGTTCTCTAACATCGCGTCCATTCGCCCGGACCTCGTGCTGGATCTGCACGAGGCGCACTCCGCGGCCGGAGAAGCGGACTTCCTCGGAAACACGATACTCTCGGCGTCGCTCGACGGCATCGAGGACGCCGTGCTGTCGCTCGTCGAGAAAAGCGCCGCGGGCGGGCTTTGCTCCGCGCCGTTTACGTTGACCGGGCCGCCGGTACCGGGCAGCCTCGCGGCCGAAGTCACGGCAAAGCTCGGCATACCGGCGGCGACGATCGAGACGTGGCGCGAGGGCGATATCGGCGCGCGCGTCGGCGACCATCTGACCATTGTCGCGCACTTCCTGGCCGAGCTGGAGGCGCAGCCATGAGGCGCTTTCCTCTGCGCATCGAGCGCGTACATGCGCGGAGGCTGCTTCCGGCCGGGCTGCTGATCGCGCTGGGCGTTTGCATGCCGTATCTGCTGAACGTCCGCAGCTTCGGCATATCGCGGGGACTTTCCGCGGCGCTTTCCAGCGGCGACGAAGGCGGCGTGCTGTTGGTGGCGCTGAAGCTGGTGCTTCTGAACGCGCTAAGGGCGCTTCCGCACTATCTGGGAGCGTTTCTCATGTCAGAGGCGCTGCGCTTCAGTTGGCGCGGCCGACGCACGTCGATTCCGAACATGGCGATTATCGCCGCGACCATTGTTCTGACCTACCGCGCGATCCACATCGTGCACGGCATACTCTACGACTTCGGCGCGCCGGCGATCGTCGTCATCGGAGAGCTGATCCTCCTGCGCGCGCTCGACTACGATCTCGGCGGCTCGTGGAAGAAGCCGGTTATGCTGGGCGCGTTCCTCGCGGCGTTTCAATTTCTGGACGTGATACCGCTGCTGGGCGCTCTGCCGTTCGGCCGCGGCGAAACGTCGCAGGATGTAAAGCTGGCGGCGACGGTGCTCGGCGCGGACGGCCTGTTGAACGCGGTCGGCCTTCTGCTGTTCGCGATCATGCTGGGGCTGGTCATCCCGCTGTTCATGCTGGCGCGGGACGAGAACAACCTGCGCGAGATGCACGCGCTGCGCGAGCAAAACCAGCGGATACACACGCAGAGGATGCTGGGCGAGGTCGAGAACCGCACCTACGCCGAGATGCGTCACCTCGTGCACGATTTGAAGTCGCCCCTGACGTCGATGCAGGCGCTGGTTGGCATATTAAAGCTCGAGAGCGAGGCCGAGAACCGCGCGCAAGATGCCGAGTACCTGGGCCGCATAGAAAACGGAATAGAGCGCATGAGCTCGATGATCTCCGAACTGCTCAGCGCCGACACGCGGGCCGAGGTGTGCTCGGACGAACTCCTGTCGACGGCGCTCGCGCAGGTGTCGGAACTCGACTGTGCCGAGCGCATCGCAGTCGACGCCCGCGCGCCGGACGCCATCGTCTACGTCAACCGCGTGCTAATCGCCCGCGCGCTGGTCAACTTGATCAGCAACGCCGGCAACGCCATCGAAGGCCGCGCCGACGGCCGCATCCTTGTGTCGGTCGGGCGCGTGGACGAGGGAGAAGGGCCGAAGGTTCGCTTCGAGGTGTCCGACAACGGCATCGGCATCCCCGAGGCGGATCTCGCGCGCATCTGGGACAGCGGTTTCTCGACGCACGGCTCGACCGGGCTGGGCATGGGCTTTGTCAAAAGCGCCGTCGGGCGCTCTGACGGCGCCGTGTCCATCGTGAGCCGACCCGGCAACGGCTCGCGCGTGATCTTTCAGATACCGGAGGAGATTCGGGATGAAAAGGCAGACGACGATACTCTCGATTGACGACGACGTGCAGATCTGCTATGCGCTGAACGAGCTGTTTCGCTACCAGGGCTGGCGCACGCTAACCGCGCACGACGTGCCGAGTGGCCTCGCGCGCTTCAGGGAGGAAAAGCCGGACATCGTGCTGATCGACTATCACATGCCCGGCATCAGCGGCATACGCGGCATAGAGCTATTGCGCGCGCTGTCGCCGGAGGTACCGATCATCGTCTTCACGATCGATGAGGCGCAGGAGGCCGCCGACCGCTTTCTGGCCGCCGGCGCGAGCGACATCGCGCTCAAGCCCATCAAGGCACCGGACATCGTCTCGCGCATCAAGGTTCATCTGCGACTCCTCGAGAACAGCCGGGGCGCCGAGATGCCGCAGGATTCCGTCAAGGGAATCAGCGCCGGAACGCTTGCGCTGATCGAGAGTTACCTTCGGCATTCGGGCGCATTTTACGACGTCGCCGACATCGCGCTCGGCACCGGCCTTGCCGAGCAGACGGTCTACCGGTATTTGCAGCATCTGGCGTTTTTGAAGCGCGTCGAGGTGCAGATCAGCTACGGCAAGGTCGGCCGCCCCAAGCAGCACTATCGCGCCGCCGTCCCGCCCTCCGCGAGCACGGGAAACGTTTCTGCGCGCCAAAAATGAATCCGCTCCCTTCAAGATTATTTTGCCAAGCGTTTTTCATGCGCATATTTTTTGAATTTCTTCGAAATAAATATGCGAAAAATCCCATTTTTTTGCCATATATGTTATACTGTCTTTATACCGGAGCGGAGTTCTGCCGCGCCGGAACATCGCGGCGGCGCCGCTATGCAATTTAATAAGGGAGGAAATTTCATGAAGAGAACTTCGAAGCTGCTCGCCCTCCTGCTTGTGCTCGCGCTGATGATTCCGTTTGCCGCCTCCGCCGAGGAGATCTGGCAGCCGTATGACGAGAACGGAAACGCCAAGCGCACCGATCGCGACGCGGTCGGCGAAAACGGCGTCGTCGCCTCGTCGAACTACTACGCCTCCCGCGCGGGGCTCGCGGTGCTCGAGCAGGGCGGCAACGCCATCGACGCCGCCATCGCCGTCGCCTACACGCTGGGCGTCGCAGAACCGTACACTTCCGGCTTGGGCGGCGGCGGCTTCATGCTGATCCACTTCGCCGAGACCGGCGAGGACGTGTTCATCGACTTCCGCGAACGCGCGCCCGCGGCGGCGACACCGGCGATGTGGCAGCTCGACGCCGACGGGAACGTCATCGGCAACCAGAAGGTCGAGGGCGGAAAATCCGTCGGAATCCCCGGCGAGGTCGCGAGCCTCGAGTACGCGTTCGAACACTACGCGACGCTCGACCGCCAGGCGCTGATGCAGCCGGCGATCGACCTTGCGACGAACGGCTATCTCGTGTCGCTCAACATGAACACCAACACGCTTGACAACTATCAGTACCTAATCAAGTACCCGGAGATCGGCTCCTACTACCTGACGGAGGACAAGCTGCCCTACGAAATCGGATCGACCTTGACCAACACGGATCTCGCAAAGACGCTGCAACTGATCGCCGACGGCGGCAGGGATGCGTTCTACACCGGCCCGGTCGCGCAGGCGTTCGTCGACACCGTCAACAAGTACGGCGGCGTGCTGACGATGCAGGATATGGCCGACTACGAGGTGAAGGTGCGCACGCCCGTCTCGTCGACGTACCGCGGCTACACCGTCATCTCGGCCCCGCCGGCGTCCTCCGGCGGCACGCACCTGATACAGATTCTGAACATCCTCGAGAACTTCGACATCGCCTCGCTCGAGGTAAACTCGGCCGAGTACCTGCACCTGTTCTCCGAGGCGTTCAAGCTCGCCTTCGCCGACCGCGCGCAGTACATGGCCGACACGGACTTCGCCGAGGTTCCGCTCGAGGGCCTCACCTCGAAGGAATACGCGGCTATGCTGGCCGAAAAGATCGACCCGGCCGCCGCGCAGGTCTTCTCCGCTGAGGATCCGTACAAGTACCAGTCCGGTTCCACGACGCACTTCTCGATTGCTGACAAGGAAGGCAACATGGTCGCGGTGACAAAGACCATCAACTACTTCTACGGCTCGAAGATCGCGATTCCCGGCTACGGCTTCATCGCCAACGACGAGCTCGACGACTTCGTGACCGGCGAGACTTCCGTCAACCGCATCGAGGGCGGCAAGCGGCCGCTGTCGTCGATGACGCCGACATTCCTGCTCGATCCGGATGGCGCGCCGTACATGACGATCGGTTCGCCCGGCGCGACGCGCATCTTCCCGACGGTCGTGCAGGTGATCTCGCACGTGATCGACCACGACATGGACATACAGGAAGCGATCGACACGCCGCGCATCTTCGACAACACGGCCAACACCATCGGCTATGAGTCCGGCGAGAACGGCATCGACCCCGAGGTGCTCGCGGCACTCGAGGGTCTGGGCCACGGACTGGCTGACCGCGGCGAGTGGGCGCCGTACTTCGGCGCCGTGCAGGCCATCGTCTATCAGGAGGACGGCACGCTGCGCGGCGGCGCGGATCCTCGCCGCGACGGCAAGGCGCTGGGCTATTAAGCAGCGAAATCAACCCCCGCAACAACGCCGCGCGCGCTCCGATGGAGCGCGCGCGGCAAGGCGCATTCGACCGCGACATTCTCAGGAGGCGAGGACACAGTCATGAAGAAATTCGCACTGCTTTTGTTGACACTGACGCTCATCGTGCCGGCGCTTGCGCTGGCGGAGCAGCCGGACGAACCAGCCGAAGCCACCCTGTTTGAGACTCCGATATTGATCACATCGGTCGGTCAGAGCGCGGACTACCAGATGCTGGGCGCGCTTCTGACCAAGGTGGGCGTTGAATATGAACTGAAGAACCTCGCGACATCCGCGGACTTGGGCGAAGTGAAGACGCTGATGCTGGCCGTCGGCGGCTCGTCGAAAGGTCTCGGCGCGGCGGGCATAGACGCGGATCAGGAACTCGCGCGCGTCAGCGAGCTGATCGAGGGCGCAAAGGCGGCCGGGATTCGGATCGTCGCGCTGCACATCGGCGGTGAGGCCCGCCGCGGCGAGCTCTCCGACAAGTTCATCGTGCCGGCGATTCGGGCGGCCGACCGGGTCATTGCGGTCGCGGCCGGCGACAAGGACGGCCTTCTGACCGCCACCGCCGGCGAGGCGGGCGTGCCGATTGCGATCGTCAACAGCATCACCGGGGTCGGCGACGCCGTCAAGGAGCTGTTCCCGTAGCGCGAAGCGTGTATCCGGCGCGCCGAAGCAATACAACCTTGGAGGGGATCGGATGAGCATTGAGCTGATCGTCTTTATCGCCATGGTGGGGTCGTTCCTCGTCGGCTGCTTCGCGGCAAAGCTGCCGGTCAGCATATCGATGGTGCTGGCTTCGATCATCGGCGCGCTGGTCGGCGGCCAGGGCATACCGCTCCGGCATCTGGTCGAGGGCACCTTTTCCTATGTCGACACGATACTCGTCATCGCAACGGCAATGATCTTCATGAAGGTCATCCAGGAGTCGGGCACGCTCGAGGCGGTGTCGTCGCTGATCCTCGAGAAGTTCCACCGCGTCCCGGCGCTTCTGCTGTGCATGATTATGCTGGTCATCATGTTCCCGGGAATGATTACGGGCTCGTCGACGGCGTCCGTACTGACCGCCGGCTCGATCATGGCGCCGATACTGATGCTGATGGGTGTACCGCTGGTCGAGACGGGTTGCATACTCGCGATGGGCGGCGTGCTGGGCATGATCGCGCCGCCGGTCAACATACCGGCGATGATCATCGGCGCCGG
>JAAYZL010000395.1 GCA_012514855.1 Clostridiales bacterium | reverse complement strand
TATTGAATTCCTTCCGCAATTCACTCTTGCGAATCTTGCCGTTCTCCGTCTGCGGAAGCTGCTCGCGGTGTTCGAGATAGACGGGCACTTTGAAATGCGCGAGCTTGGCGCACAGATGCGCAATCAACCCGGCCTCGTCGACCCGCGCATTGGACTCCGACAGATATACGGCTGCGGGTATCTCGCCATAGACCGCATCGTCCACCGCGAACACAACCGCCTGCCGGACCCCCGCGAAGGTCGTCATCGCGCTCTCGACCTCGTAGGAAAACACCTTTTCACCGCCGCGATTGATCATGTCCTTGATGCGGTCCCTGATGTAGAGGTAGCCGTCCGCATCGAAGCAGCCCACGTCCCCGCTGTGCAGCCAACCGTCGGATGTGATGTTGTCGTTCTGCCCGCCATGGAGATAGCGGCCGATGACGAATGCGCCGCGGAAGCAGATTTCGCCGTCCTCGCCGCCGTCGCTCCGGATGCGCATCTCGCAGTTGGGCGCACACACACCCGCGGAGTCCGCCCTTTCGGAGTCGAGGCAGTGCGTCGGAAAATAGGTTCCCGCGCCGGAGGTCTCGGTCATACCGTACACCGGATGAAAGCGCGCATCCGGCGCAATCCGACAGAATTTGCGGATATTTTCCCGCGTGATGAAGCCGCCGCCGCACAGCGCCGCGCGCAGCGCCGAAAGGTCGTGTCGCCCCGCGATAAAACCCTCCTCCAGCTTGATATACACCGTGGAAACCGCATGAAAGTGCGTGACGCGGTATTCGGTCATCCTGTCCAGCACCTTGACCGCGTCGAAAATCGGCACCATCACCTGCAACCCGCCCAGCAGCACAAACACGGTCATCACGCAATTCAGGCCGGTGATGTGAAACGCCGGGACCGCCAAGACGGTGCGGTCGTCCTCGTTCATATCGTTCGCGGCATAGGCGTACATGCCCTGCAAAAGATTGAACTGCGTCATCACGGCGCCCTTGGGCCCCCCGGTCGTTCCGGAGGTGTACATGATGACCGCCGGAAGCGCGTCGTCACCGGCGCATTCCGCCTGCGCGAGCGAACGACCCCCGTCGACGCAGCGATCATAGCAAAAGCAGCCATCCGGCGTCCCGTCACCATATGCGATGACGGTCTCAATCCCCGTCCGCCCGAGAACCTGCCGCACCTTGCCATACCATTTGGCGTCGCAAAACAGGCGTTCCATCCGACAGTCGTTCATCCGATACAGCAGTTCTTCGCCTTGAAGCTTCGTGCTCATCGGAATGGCTACCGCGCCCAGTTTCATCAGCGCATAGAACGCCGCGCAGAACGCCGCGCTGTTGACCATGAGAATGCCGACGGCGTCCCCGGGCCCTACGCCGACGCTCTCCCGGAGATATGCCGCCAGAGCGTCCGCCTCCTCGCGAAGCTGCCGAAACGTCAGGCAACGGACATCGTCGACGACACCCGTCTTGTCCGGCAGCCTTTGCGCCGTCGCCGCAAGCGTCTCGTAGAGGTTCCCGTGCGGCATGTCGAATGCCCGGATTTTGCGCCCGTCTCGCTCAACTTCTTTGATGCGGTAGCGCTCCATCATTTTTCCCGCCTGTATTCTCCGCACACAATCATATCGACCGGGCGGAAAATCTCCTTGCCGAAATGCTCTGCCACCCTGTTGAGTGTCGCCGCCACTTCCTCCGGCGCGTATCCGCGGATAAACGAGATGGGACCGGGCGTATTGAACCCGTATTCCATGGCCTTGTCGCAATCTTCCAAACTGCAGACGCCCTCCTCGAAGAGCTTGCAGGCCTCGTTGGCTTCGATGAAATACGGGATTCGTGGATCGTATTTGCCGGTGGAAGCGTCCAAATTGATCGCCGGCCGCCCGCTCTCCGGCCAAATATAGAAGCCTTCGCCGGTCTTCTTTCCGTATTTGCCGGCGTCAAGCAGCTTTCTTCGGACCGCGGAGTCCGTGTACTCGGGGGAAAGGTGCTCGCGGTAATATTCCAGACAGCTCGAAAGGATGTCGCTGCCCGTGTAGTCCACAAGCTCCATCGGCCCCATGCGCAGGCCGGTTTTCATCATCGTCGCGTCGATGTCCTCCGCGGAAATGCCGTCCACATCCATACACAGGCCATTGTAGACGACGGAGGGAATATTGATGCGGTTGGCGATAAAGCCGGGGGTATCCTTCTTGGCATGAACGGATATTTTGCCGATCTTTTCGACATAATCCAGCGCGAACTGCGCGGTTTCTTTCGACGTCCGCTCCCCGTCAATGACTTCCACAAGGCGCATGAGCACCGCCGGATTGAAATAGTGCGTGCCGACAAAGCGCTCCGGGCGGTCGACAAACCGCGAAAGCAATGTGATGCTCATGGTGGATGTATTGGTCGCGATAATTGCGTCCGGCCTCACGGCGGCCGAAATTGCGCGCAGCACGGATTCCTTTATCGGTATTTTTTCGGAAACCACCTCGATTGTGAGATCCGCGTCCTTCGCCGCGTCCGCAATGCTCGTAAACCCGCGCAGTCTTCCGTGCAGGCTCGCCTCCAGGACCTCGCTTTTGCACGCCCCCTTTGCAACCAGCTTTGCAAGGCTCGCGTTGATGCGGGAGATGCCCTTCGCGACAAACTCCATTTTTACATCGCACAGGTTGGTATTGAAGTCGCCCATCAGGGCAAGCTGCGCAATTCCGTGCCCCATGTCGCCCGCGCCGACGACACAGACCGTTTTCATCGCTTCGATTTTCATCCTCTTCTCCTCCCATGCCGCGGGTCGCCTAATCGCGTCGGCGTCGGTCCGCGGCGGTTCCTTCGGCACCGCCTTGGCAGAGCCGATCAGGTGCGGATCGCCCCGGTGCAGTCGAGGCATACGCCTGAAACGTAGCTGGCCTCGTCGCTGGCAAGGAACACGCAGGCCGACGCCAATTCGTCGACCGAGCCCATGCGCCGCATCGGGGCCTCCAGAATGCGCCTCTCAAGGAAGTCGGCGGGCACCGCGCGCATCATGTCCGTATCGATGAAGTCCGGCGCGATGGCGTTGGCCGTGATGCCCTTGCGCGCGCCCTCCTTCGCAAGTGTCTTCATAAAGCCGATGATGGCGGCCTTGCTCGCCGCGTAGTTGGCCTGACCGACATTGCCGTAGGCGCTTGTGGAGGCAATACTGACAATCCGACCGAATCCGCGGTCGCGCATGCCGTTGATTACGCTGTGCGTGCAGTTGAAGGTGCCGTTGAGGTTGACGTCGACGACGGCGCGCCACTGCTCCGCGGTCATCTTGTGGAACATGGCGTCGCGCGTGATGCCCGCATTGTTGACGAGTATGTCGATTCTCCCAAACTCGGCCTCGATTCGCCCCATGACCTCGGCGACCGCGCCGTAATCCGACACATCGCACCGCAGCGCCAGCACCTTGCCGCCTCCCATCGCGCGCAATCGCTCCCCCGCCGCCTCGACCGCGTCCGCATTCCAGTCCAGTATGGCGATGCCGCCGACCTTTTCCCGGACAAACCTCTCGGCGATCCCGAGGCCGATGCCTTGCGCTGCGCCGGTCACGACGGCGACCCTGTCTTCAAAAGAACGATACACTGTGCTTTCTCCTCTCCATTTCGCGCCCGCTCGCATGGAATCGCGCGGACGGCCTCCTCGCAATCTCCCTCACGGCAGGTTTTCGACAATCGCGGCGGTGCCCTGTCCGCCCCCACAGCAGGAGGTGAACGCCCCGTATTTTCCCCCCGTCGCCGCGAGTTGCTGCATGGCAAACATGCAGACGCGTCCCCCGGAGGCCCCGTTGGGGTGCCCGATCGCGATCGCTCCGCCGTTCGGGTTCCACTTCCGCATATCGATCGCTTCGCCGGTTTTCTGCTCGAGCTCGCGAATCACGGCCAGGTTTTGCGCCGCAAACGCCTCGTTGCATTCGATGACGTCCATCGCCTTCAGATCCAGTTTTGCGATCCGGAGCGCCTTAAGAAGCGCGCGCCCCGCGCCAAGGCCCATCAGTTCCGGCTCGCAGCCTATGTGCGCGCCCGCGATCCAGCGCGCCCGCGGCCTATAGCCGAGCCGCTTCGCCTTCTCCGCGGTCATCATCAGAACAAACGCGGCGCCGTCGTTCAAGCCGGAGGCGTTTCCCGCGGTCGTCACGCCTCCGTCGCGCACCGACGCGAGCTTCGAGAGGCGCTCCATCGTGGTGCCCGCGCGCGGATGCTCGTCCTTGTCGATTGTAACCTCCGGCGCCTTGCGCGTCGCCGGATAGACGTAGGGGACGATCTCCGGCCCGATCACGCCGCTCAAATAGCCCCTCTGCAGCCGGGTCTGGCTGTTGAAGGCGAATTCGTCGCACGCTTCGCGCGAAATACCGAACATTTCCGCCAGATTGTCGCTGATTTCGATCATGGAGATGTCGCGCTTGGCGTAGGGCGTAAGGCGCTGCGCAACCGCCGCCGGGGCGATCATCCTGTAGGGAACGGATGCGGTGGAAAACTTGGCGGGAGCCGTGCTGCAGGACTCGCAGCCGCCTGCGATAACGACATCCTGAACGCCCATGGCGATCTCCCACGCGGCATGGTTGATACTGGCGATGCCCGAGCCGCACTGCATCTCCACGGTGGTGCCCGTGACCTCGAAGGGAAGCCCCCCGGCCTGCGCGCAATACCGCGCCAGCGAGATCGTCTGCAAATCATTGTACGCGGAGCCCATGACGACGCCATCGATCTCCCTGGGGTCAATCCCGCTTTTTTCGACCAGCCTCTTGATGACGTAACCGCCCAGCTCGGACGCCGGCAAGTCCCGAAACGCTCCGCCCTGCCTGCCGAATGCGGATCGGGCGACCTCGACAAAAACGACTTCACGGCTCATCCGTATCATCCCTCCGTTCACGGGTGTATTTTTCTCGGCTACACCGCGTCATGCGCCACGCGCTCTACAAATTCCACCAGTATCCCCGCGCCGAACCTGGGCCGCAGAAAGTTGACGATGATTCCGCACGCGCCGGGGACCGCCGCCTTCTCGAGCATCCCGCGCCCGTCCTTCTCAAAGCGCGCGCGCGTCGCCTCCGCGTCGCGCGTCTCCAGCGCGATGTGATGCAGCCCTCCTTTCCCGCCGTTGTACTGTGTCAGCACACCCCTGTCCGGAACGATCAGCTCGATCGCCGTCTCGCCCGGACGGTGCTTGGTGAATATGCACTGCGCGGCATAGACCTCCACGTATTCCTCCCGTTCGATCTCGAAGCCGAAAATGCGCAGGAAGTCCTCCGCGCGCTCGCGGCTCATCATGACGATTCCAACGTGATGCATCCTCAGGTTTTCCATCGCGCACCCCTTATCGACACAGCTCAAACAGCACTGCGAGGCCCTGCCCGCCGCCGATGCACAGCGCGGCGATGCCGTAGCGCACCCGGCGGCGCGTCATCTCGTTCATCAACTTGATGGCGATGATCGCGCCCGTCGCACCGATCGGATGGCCCATGGAGATGCCGCTGCCGTTGACGTTGGTTCTTTCAAGATCCAGCCCCAATTCGCGGATACACGCGAGCGCCTGCGACGCGAACGCCTCGTTCAGCTCGATCAGCCCGATGTCCTTGAGCGACAGCCCCGTCCTGTCAAGCAGCTTTCGAACCGCCGGAATCGGGCCGAGCCCCATTAACGCCGGTTCGACGCCCGCGACCGCCGCGCCGGCGACGCCGACGATCGGCGCAAGGCCGCGCCGGCGCGCCTCGCTCTCCCGCATCAGGATTACCGCCGCGCCTGCGTCGTTGATGCCCGAGGCGTTGCCGGCCGTGACCGTGCCCGTGCCGTCGTGTACAAACGCGGGCTTCAGCTTTGCGAGGTTTTCAACCGTCGAACCGTCGCGGATATGCTCGTCCGTGTCAAAAATCCGGACCTCCTTGCGGTTGACCCTGACCTCTACCGGCACGATTTCGTCCTTGAACTTGCCGGCGTTTCGCGCCGCCTCCGCGCGATTCTGGCTCAAGACCGCGTACTGATCCTGATCCTCGCGGGTGATGCCCATCTTTCTCGCGATGTTCTCCGCGGTAATTCCCATGTGGTCGCGCGTCATCGGATCGGACAGCGCCGTGACCAGACCGTCCTCCAGCTCGGCGTGCCCCATGCGGTATCCAAAGCGCGCCCTGCGAAGGTAAAAGGGGATGTTGTCCATGCTCTCGGCGCCGCCGGCCGCGGCGACGTCGCAAAGGCCGCACCCGATCTCCTGCGACGCGGTCAAAACGGCCTGCAATCCGGACGAGCACAGCCGGTTCACCGTCAGCGCGGTGGCCTCGACGGGAATGCCCGCCTTCAGGCTGCACATGCGCGCCATGAAGGCATTCTCCGCCGCCTTTGCCGTCGAGCGTGAGCGTCCCGCCGCCGCCGAGCGTCAGCGCCCCGCTTGGCTCCACATGCACCAGAGGATTCCAACTAAAGCCGCCGCGAGAGATGGTGTGCGAGCCGTC
>JAAYZL010000052.1 GCA_012514855.1 Clostridiales bacterium | reverse complement strand
AGACCTCGAGAAGTACGACTTTTCGAAGGGCTCGACGAGCCTGATCCGCGCGACCGAGGGAACCGTCCCCGAGCGCGTGCCGCCGCGCGCGGAGATCCGCTCCGAAGCGCCGCTCGAGTGCCCGCACGTGATGATGCTCCTCGACGACCCGGACAGGTCGGTCATCGAGCCGGCGCTCTCGGACCCCGGCAGGCTGCTCTACGACTTCGAGCTGATGCTCGGCGGCGGCCACATCCGCGGCTGGGCGCTCGAAGGCGACCGCGCGCGGCGCGTGTTCGACGCCGTTTCGCGGCTCTCGGCGCGCGCGGGCGGGCTGCTGTTTGCCGTCGGCGACGGAAACCACTCGCTCGCCGCCGCGAAGCAGTGCTGGACGAGCGTCCGCAAAAATCTCTCCCCCGCCGGGTTCGAGTCGCACCCGGCGCGCTGGGCGCTCGTCGAGCTCGTGAACCTGCACTGCCCCGCGCTCGCCTTCGAGCCGATCCACCGCGCGCTGTTCAACGTCGACCCCGAACAGGTGCTCGCCGAGTGGCGCGCGTCCGGTTTGTTCCGGGAGGGCGGAGAGGACGTCCGGATCGCGTTCGGAAATGAAGCGCTCGGCTTCTCTTGCGACGGCCACCCGATCCGGCCGCTGCAGGATTTCCTGGACACGTTCCTCGCGCGCCATCCGGAGGCGGATATCGACTACATACACGGCGACGAATCGCTGTTCGCGCTCGCCCAGAGGGAGAGCACCGTGGGCTTTCTGCCGCGCGCGTTCGACAAGGCGGAGTTGTTCCCCTACATCCGCAAATACGGCGTGCTGCCCCGAAAGACGTTCTCGATGGGCCACGCGCGCGACAAGCGGTACTATCTCGAGGCGCGGCGAATCGGGCGGTGAGACTGTCTGCCGCCCAAACGTGAAATCCCCCCGGACGCGCGTCCGGGGGGATTTCCGATCGTCAATCGCGGGGGGGAACAACCTCCGATTGACGTCCCGCCACCTGTCCGGCTCCGGCGCGCAGGCGATATAGGAGCGTGCCATCGATGGTCTGCGCAAGCTCATACTTCTCCGCTCCTTCCAGCACCTGCCTTCCGGAATAGATATAGTCGACTGTTCCCCCTTCAATCATCCGCGCCCACTCCTGCTTGGCCTCTTCGATCCGTATGTTCAGCTTGCAGAAATACTTGTTTGAGGGGATGATGTCCGCGGCGGTGTAGATGCCGCCGTCAAGCCCGCCCATATCCAAAAAGGTCGCTCCCGGCGTTTCCCTGATGGTCTGTGCATATCTGTATGCCGGCAAATCGGCCCGGTCGAGCGCCATCTCCCTGAAACTGACCCCGGATACCCCAATCAGCACGCATAGCGCCACCGCGAGGCAAACAACCGCGCGCCTGATCCAGCGCCGACCCCTCGAAACGTCGATCAGCGCGTCCAGCGCAACGACCCCGGTGAACGCAAGCGGAGCGAACATCAGCGCATAATACGGGTATCCCCGGCCTCCGCTCAGGCTCAGGAGAGCGATAAACAGCGTGATGAACGCGATATTCAAAGCTTCGGCACAGAGCTTTTTTCGCACAAAATAGATCCACCCGGCAAGCGCGAACGTGAAAAACCCCGGGTTCTGGCCCACAAACTCGAGCATCCTCGTTGCCAGAAAATACAGTCTGCCCGCCACGCTCCTACCTCGTGTATAGAGGAAAATATTGTTGTAGAAGTAGGCGGTCCACAGTTCCCCAAGCGCGCCCCGGCTGACAAAATACGCAAAGACCGGAATCGCCGGAATCGCAAAGCCCAACAGGCCAAACAGCGCCATATTCCCGATGCCGCGCCAGTTGCGGTCCTTCAAGGCGCGGTACAGCGGGATCAACAGCGCGCCAACGAGAAATCCCATGGATGTGTACTTCATCCAGAAAACCCAACCGCCGAGCAGCCCCATGGCGAAGAGCTCGGCGCAGGAGAGCGCCCGCCTTCCCTCGCGGAGCATCCGCTGCGTCGCATACAGCACATACGCGACGGCGGCCAGCGAAAACTCCTCGACACATCCTCCCAAGCCAAACGCATTGGACCCATAGATCAGCGCGCCGAGCAGCGGTATGAACCACTCCACGCGGCGGCCCCTGTAGAGAAGCATGGTTTTTCCGAGGAGATACAGCGTCACCGCCGCCGTCGCGATTTCCAGGAAGTAGATTTCCAAAAAGGGATTGACGGCGCCGCCGGGAATCCACTCCACTCCGAGATACAGCGCGTAGAGCAACGGGCCCTTTTGCTCATAGATATCCCGGTAGAGCGTTTTCCCGTGCGCAACGGTCTTCGCGACGGTGTAGAAGCACTGCTCGTCGACCCACGTATTGGTAGGATAGAGGAATGAACTTCGGCTGAACAGCGTAATTACAACAAACGCCGTCAATACGGCAATCAAGAAGAGTCTCCGGTTGATCCCCTTGGCGGTTCCGGCGGCGGTTTCACTGTCCGGCATATGCGCGTCCTCATCCTTCGTGTTTCCAAACACATCCATGATACACGCGTTCGCCTCCCGTGTCAACACGGAATCCCAACGTCCCACAAAAAAAACCGCCTGCCCTCACCAGCGCAGCCGGCTCGTCCGGCGGATTTATACCACACGCCAAGACGCAATCGGGGCCCTCGTTTGACGAGAGCCCCGGCCGATTCTTATTTATCCTTGCGCTTCAAAAAGCTCGGCGTGTCCGGGATGAAGCCGCGGCGGGTGCGGTTGTCGTCGTGCTCGCCGTCCTGATAGACGCGCGGGCGCTTCGGCGGCGGCGGCTGCGGCGGCCTGCGGTCCCTCGGGTCGTCGCGGCGCTCGGGGCGCTGCGGCGGCCGGTCGCGCGGCGGCTGCGGCCTGCGCTCGAAGATCGGCGAAACCGGCGCGTCCGCTTCGTCGTGAAGCTCCACGACGCGCTCGCGGCGCGGCGGCGCCTCCTCGACGGCCGGCTCGCGCTCGGCCGGCTTTGCCGGGAACGGGTTGCGCTCGAAGCCCGTCGCGATGACGGTGATGCGCACCTCGTCGTCGAGCTCCTCGTCGATGCCCGCGCCGAAGATGATGTTGGCCTCGGGGTCGGCCGCCTGCGTGATGAGCTGCGCGGCCTCGTTGATGTCGATGATCGAGGTGTCGGGGCCGCCGGTGATGTTGATGAGCACCGCGCGCGCGCCGTTGATCGAGGTCTCGAGCATGGGGCTTGCGACCGCCTGCTTCGCCGCGTCTACCATGCGGTTCTCGCCCTTGCCGATGCCGATGCCCATGTGCGCGAGCCCGCGCGCCTCCATGACGGTCCTGACGTCCGCGAAGTCGAGGTTGATCAGGTTCGGCACGGCGATCAGGTCGGAGATTCCCTGGATGCCCTGCCTGAGCGTATCGTCGGCGATGCGGAACGCCTCGGTCATGGTCGTCCCCTTCGTGACGACGGAAAGCAGCCTGTCGTTCGGGACGACGACCAGCGTGTCGACGTTCGCCTTCAGCCGCTCGATGCCGACCTCGGCGTTCTTCATGCGCTGCCTGCCCTCGAAGAGGAACGGCTTCGAGACGACGCCGATCGTCAATATGCCCATGTCGCGCGCGAACTGCGCGATCACGGGCGCCGCGCCGGTTCCGGTGCCGCCGCCCATGCCGCAGGTCACGAACACGAGGTCGGAGCCCTTGACGATGTTGCCGATCTCCTCCTTGCTCTCCTCGGCGGCGTGCTTGCCGACGTCCGGGTTCGCGCCCGCGCCGAGGCCCTTGGTCAGCTTTTCGCCGATCTGGATCCTTGTGGGCGCCTTGCTCATCGACAGCGCCTGCTTATCGGTATTGATCGCGATGAAATCAACGCCCTGCAGGCCGGAATCCACCATGCGGTTGACCGCGTTCGTTCCGGCACCGCCCACGCCGATGACCTTGATT
>JAAYZL010000051.1 GCA_012514855.1 Clostridiales bacterium | reverse complement strand
GAGATTCTCGGCGAGCTGATCCGGGACGCGCTCTTGAGCGAGGCGCTCGTGCTGGCGTACCGCATCCAACTGCTCGTCCCCGGCGGCGGGACGGCGTTCACGGGCACGCTCGAGGTCAGAATCCCGGTCGATGCGCGCTACGAGGGGCTGCCGCTTCTGGTGCTCGGCTACGAGAACGGCAGGTACGTGCTGTTGGGCGGCGTCGTGAAGGACGGCGTGCTCGCGTTCAAGACGGCGCAGCTCGGCGAATTCGCGGTGCTCGATCCGGCGCTCTACGGGGAGGTGTCGAAGCTCTTCGGCGGCTTCCTGAACTGGACGCTCGTGCAGCAGTTGAACGCGTCCGAAGAGGCGCTCGCGATCCTCGAAGCGGCCTATCAGGCGTACCGGGAGAGGATCGACGGGACGCAGCCCGGCGAATTCCTCTACCTGCTGAACGCGAGCACCGGCGTGCAGGCGGACTTCAAAGTCGATCCCGCGGCGCCCGAGGGGACGTACGAAGGCATTCGGCTCGAGGTCGAAGTCGAGAGGCCGGACGGGGCGGATGGGGCCACCGCGCAGGCGCTGCCCGTGTCCGCGAACCTGCGCACCGTCAAGGTGGACGGCGCGGGAAATGCGGAGCCGGTGGAGCTTCCGGGTCCGGTGGAATTGACGGTGAGGCTCTACGGACAGCCGCTGACAAACGTGTCCGTCCTGTGCCGGATGCCCGACGGATCGACCGAGGTGATCGAGGCGCAGACCGGTCCGGACGGGGAGCTCACGCTGTCGCTTTCACAGATGCCCGCACACATTGCAATTTCCAAAGAGGTCGAATAGAAATACGGGAATCGAGACACGGAAGAGCCCGCGCCGAACGGCGCGGGCTTCGAATGTGGGGGAGAGCGGGGGTTTTGCGCCGCGATCGGGACCGGCGCGGCTTTGACGATCGTCGGGCCTGCGCCGCGATTGGGGCTTCGGCTTTTAAAAGCGACCGCCGGGCATGTGTTCCGGTCAATCCCGGTTCGGCCACACCGGGCGCTCGCGGGGCCGACAAGACTGTAAAATTTGCGCGCAATGGGCAGGGTGCCAAAAAATAGCAGCCCATACCGCGCAAATTGCTGCTGCGATTAACGGTTTTCTTGCAAGGAATGCGCTTTTCTTTGCGCAACTCATCCCCCGTTATGGTATAATAGGGGCGAATGTTTGGATCGCAGACCACGTCACGGCTCTAAAAATCGAGGAAGGGAAGTACGGCAACGCATGTCGACATCCATTTCTGAATTCATTGCGATGCTGGGCCAGTATCCCGCGCTGGTACTGACCACCATTCTCACCATCGCCGTGATCCTTGTCAACGGCTGGACGGACGCGCCCAACGCAATCGCAACCTGCGTTTCCACGCGCGCCATGCGCCCCGGACCGGCGATCCTCATGGCGGCGGTCTTCAACCTCCTGGGCGTGCTCATCATGACGCTGTGGAATAAAAAAGTCGCCGAGACGGTCTACAAAATGGTCGATTTCGCCGGGGACACGAACAACGCGCTCGTCGCGCTTTGCGCCGCCCTGGTCGCCATCGTGATCTGGGCGACCGCGGCGTGGAAATTCGGCATCCCCACCAGCGAAAGCCACGCGCTGATCGCCGGGCTTTCCGGCGGGGCGATCGCGCTGCAGGGGGGTCTGGGCGGCATCAACGGCGCGGAGTGGCTGAAGGTGATCTACGGCCTCGGGCTTTCCACGGTGCTCGGCTTCGCGATGGGGTTCGCAACGTCGAGGCTGGTGGGGGTGCTCTTCCGCTACGCGGAGCGCCGAAAGGCCACCGAGGCGTTTCGCAGGGCGCAGATCGGCGGCGCGGCGGCGATGGCGTTCATGCACGGCGCGCAGGACGGCCAGAAGTTCATCAGCGTGTTTTTGCTCGGCATGGCGCTCTCGCGCGGCGAGGCGGGCACGGGCATGATGTCGATTCCGCTGTGGCTGATGGTGCTCTGCGCGGCGGTCATGGGGCTCGGCACCTCGATCGGCGGCTACCGGATCATCAAATCGGTCGGCATGGACATGGTCAAGCTCGACGTCGTGCAGGGATTTTCCGCGGACGCGGCGGCGGCGGGCTGCCTTCTGTTCTCCTCCGTGACGGGAATTCCGGTCTCCACCACGCACACGAAGACCACGGCCATCATGGGCGTCGGCGCGGCCAAGCGCTTAAAGAGCGTCAACTGGAGCGTCGTGCGCGAGATGGTGCTGACCTGGGTGCTTACATTTCCGGGCTGCGGCCTGGTGGGTTTTCTGATGGCGAAGCTGTTCATCGCCATATTTTGACAAAGTAGAGGTGCGCTATGTCTAAGAAAAACGGTTGCAATTACTTCGAGTTCTTTCGCGAGATGACCGACTGCGCGTGCCGCGCGGCGGAGGCGCTGAACACCCTGTTCGGAAACTACCAGCCGGAGAGGCTTCGCGAGGAGACCGAGATCATCCACAAGATCGAGCACGAGGCGGACATCAAGAAGCACAGCATGATGCAGAAGCTTCTCAAGGAGTTCCTGCCGCCGATCGACCGCGAGGACATCATCCGCATCGCGCACGTGCTCGACGAGGTCGTCGACATGCTCGACGAGGTCGTGATGAGCCTGTACATGAACGACATCCCCGCGTGCCGTCCGGACGTGCTGCCGATCTCCGCGGTGATCCTGAAGCAGTGCGAAGAGCTCAGAAAGCTGATGGTCGAGTTTGAAAACTACAAGAAGTCGACGAAGATCATGGAGCACGTCGTCGTCGTCAACACGCTCGAGGAGGAGTGCGACCGCCTGTTCCTCGAGGCGGTGCGCACGCTCAAGCGCACCTGCTCCGGCCCGATCGAGCTGATCGCGTGGAAGGAAATCTACAAGAGCCTCGAGGACTGCGCGGACGCCTGCGAAAAGGTCGCCGACGCGGTCGAGGAGGTCGTCATGAAGAACACCTGATATTATACCAATCCAAAATATTAATTCCTCGTCGCGCCGGGTCTTTGGAGTAATTAATATTCTTCCTTGGTATTATATACGACCGAATCCCGGGAGAGAAAAGGGGAAGTCCCATGCTGAGGGCTTCCCCTTTTCATGTTTTGGAAGGGCTATGTATTCGTCGTGCGTATGCTCTGCACGTTCGTGTGCTCGGACAGGTGGTTGACGATGTCCGTGTAGTACGTCTTTTCGGGGAGCTTCAGCGTGTAGATGTTCGTGTAGAGGTTGCCGTTGTCGCGGTTTTCGACGTGGAAATCGACGTCGAGTATCTGAATGCCCAGCGACTCAAAGTAGGCGTTGATGAAGTTGATCGTCTCGACCCGGTGGATGAACTTGATCTCGAGCTTCTTCATCGTGTTCACGCGGACGATGCGCTGCATGACCATCAGCACGCCCAGCACGAACACGCCGCCGACCAGCGCGATCAGGTAGTAGCCGTAGCCGATCGCGAGCCCGATGCACGCGGCGTTCCACAGTGAAGCCGCGGTCGTCAGCCCCGTGATCTTCTTGCGCGCGGTGAAGATCGTGCCCGCGCCCAGAAAGCCGACGCCGGTGATGACCTGCGCGGTCACCCGGCCGAAGCTGTAGGAGACGCGGCCGTCGGAGACCTCCGAGAGCTCCGCCATGAACGAGACCTCCATCAGCGCGACGATGCACGCGCCGAGGCACACGAGCACGTGCGTGCGCATCCCGGCGGGGCGGCCCTTGTACTCCCGCTCGACGCCGATGATCGTGCTGACGGCGATCGCGATGCCGATCCGAAGAAGCG
Organism: Clostridiales bacterium; assembly: GCA_012514855.1. The sequence continues at coordinate 6,225 of JAAYZL010000051.1, read as the reverse complement.
TCGTCTGCCAATCCAAGCCCAAAACCTCCTTTTCCTCTTAAGAGGATTTTATACGAAAGTTTCGGGAATTGCAACCGGGTATGCGCCTGTTCCGGAAATTTCGCCGCGGCTACGCAAGTCCGAGCACTATTGCGAGCGCCGCCGTGAGCGCGCAAACGGCCATCCCGCAGACGGTCGGCACCGCGACCGAGATCAGCGTCCACTTCGCGCTGCGCGTCTCGCGGGCGATCGTCAGGACCGTCGTCGAGCACGGCCAGTGCATCAGCGAAAACAGCATCGTGTTGAGCGCCGTCAGCCACGTCCAGCCGTTGTCGAGCAACAGCGCGCGCAGCGACGAGAAGCTGCCCGTCTCCGCGAGCGAGCCCGTCGAGAGGTACGCCATGATCGCCAGCGGCAGCACGATCTCGTTCGCGGGAAAGCCGAGCGCGAACGCCGCGAGGATCGCGCCGTCGAGCCCGAGCATGCGCGCGAACGGGTCGAGCGCGCCGACGAGTCGGCTGAGCAGCGTGCCGCCCGGCGTCGCGATGTTCGCGAGCAGCCAGATCAGCGCGCCCGCCGGGGCCGCGACCGCCGCCGCGCGGCCGAGCACGTAGAGCGTCCGGTCGAACACCGAGCGGACGATCACCTGCCCGATCTGCGGCTTCCGAAACGGCGGAAGCTCCAGCGTAAACGACGAGGGCACGCCCCGAAGCAGCGTCGCGGAGAGAAGCCGCGAGACGCCGAACGTCATGAGGATGCCGAGCACGATCAAGAGGGACAGCAGCGCCGCGGAGAGAAACGCGCCGCCGGACACGAGCCCGAGCTCCGCCAAGAACACCGCGATCAGCGCGATCAGCATCGGGAAGCGGCCGTTGCAGGGCACGAAGGCGTTCGTCAGAATCGCGATCAGCCGCTCGCGCGGGCTGTCGATGATGCGGCAGCCGACGACGCCCGCCGCGTTGCAGCCGAAGCCGAGGCACATCGTCAGGCACTGCTTTCCGCACGCGTGGCAGCGCTTGAACTGCCGGTCGAGGTTGAACGCGACGCGCGGCAGGTACCCGAGGTCCTCGAGCAGCGTGAACAGCGGGAAGAAGATCGCCATCGGCGGCAGCATCACCGAGATCACCCAGCCGAACACGCGGAACACGCCCTCGGAGAGCATGCCGTTGAGCCAAACAGGCGCCCCGGCGGCCGCGAGCGCGCCGGTCAGCCACGTTTCCGCGCGCCGGAATAGCTCGCCGAGCGCCGCCGAAGGCACGTTCGCCCCGACGATGGTTACGTAAAACACGACCGCGAGCAAAAGCAGCATCACCGGGACGCCGGTCAGGCGGCTGGTCAGCAATCGGTCCCAGCGCGTCTGCCGCGAATCGTCCCCGCCCGCGCGCACGCATTTCCGGGCGATCTCCTCGGCCCTCCGGTAGATCGCGTTCACGATCTCCTCGCGCACGCGCTCGCCGTCCGTCGGCGGCAGAAGCTCGCGGACCGCCGGCAGCTCGCCGACCGGGAAGCCGAGCACGCCCGCGAGCCGGGACGCCATCGACCGGTCGCCCTCGAGCAGCCTGAGTGCCGCGAAGCGCGCGTTCACCGTGATGCCGAGCGCCACGAGCGCCCTCTGCAGCGGCTCGGCGGCGCGCTCGATGTCGTCCGGATAGCGCGTCGGAACGTGCGCCGTAGAGCCCTCGGCGGCCTCCTTCGCGCGCCGAAGCAGCTCCCGAGTGCCCTTGCCGCTGCGCGCCGTCGAACCCACCACGGGCACGCCGAGCGCCTCCTCGAGCGCCTTTAGATCGACCTCGACGCGGTGCTTTCTGGCCTCGTCGAGCAGGTTTACGCAGACGACGACGCGCTCGGTCACCTCGAGAACCTGCAGCACGAGGTTCAGGTTGCGCTCGAGGCACGTCGCGTCGCAGACCACCGCCACCGCGTCCGCGCCGCCGAAGAGTATCGCGTCGCGCGCGGCCTCCTCCTCCGCCGAGTGCGCGATCAGCGAGTACGCGCCGGGCGTGTCGACCAGTAAGTAACTCTGCCCGTCGAATTCGCATCGCCCCCAGGCGCTCCCGACCGTCTTTCCGGGCCAGTTCCCGGTGTGCTGCCGGAGGTTCGTCAGGTTGTTGAACACCGTGCTCTTTCCGACATTCGGGTTTCCCGCGAGGGCGACGACCAGCTCGTTCGCCCTCGGTTCCGCGTCGCGGGATGCGCTGCGCTGAAACGGCCTCATACCGATCCCTCCGATTCCGCTCGCGTGCTGACGAGCGCGGCGTCCTCCGCGCGAAGGGCGATGACCGCCCCGCGGATCAGGTACGCGCGCGGCTCCCCGGAGGGGGCGGAAAACAGGTACTTCACCCGCGCGCCGCCGGTCAGCCCGATGTCCATCAGTCTCCTCGCGATATTCCGGCTGCCATCCGGAGAAAGGCCGCGCACCGTGGCGGATTCGCCGGGGCGCAGCTCGTTGAGCGTTCGATTCATGCCGATTCCTCCGTTTCGTCGCTGTAATATCGTATGCCCCGCCGGTTGCCGGGTGCAAATCGTTCGCTGACAGGCATGTTTTGCGGCCGCAACGCACATGATGGGACAGCATGTTATGGAGGGATGTCTATGAAGCCGCGCATTTTGCTGTGCCTTCTGCTCGCCCTGCTCGCGGCGCTCCCGGGCTTGGCGCAGACCGAAATCGACCTTTCGACGCCCGCGCCCACCCCCGAGGTCGCCGCGCCCAGCGCGCCGGAGCTGAGCGCCGCGCCGCTTCTTGAGACAGCGCCGATGAAGCTCCCGTGCGCCTCGGCGATCCTCGTGGAGCCCAAGAGCGGGCAGATCATCTTCGAGCACAACGCCGACGCGCCCCGGACCGTCGCGTCGGTCGTGAAGGTGATGACGATTCTGCTCGCGCTCGAGGCCATCGAGGGCGGCCGCGTCGCGCTCGACGACGAAATCACGATCTCGCAGACCGCCGCCGGCATGGGCGGCTCGCAGGTGCTCCTGGACGTGGGCGAGGTGCAGCCGTTCGAGGTGCTGTTGAAGAGCATGATCGTCGGAAGCGCCAACGACGCGGCCGTCGCCGTCGCGGAGGCGCTGTACGGCTCGCAGGCGCTTTGCGTCGCGCGCATGAACGAGCGCGCCAAGGAACTCGACATGACCGGCACGGCGTTTGTCAACTGCACCGGGCTTCCCGCCGACGGACAGACGACGACCGCGCGCGACGTCGCGATCATGACGATGCAGATGATCACGCACCCGATGTACTTCCAATATTCGGGCATCTGGATGGACGAGGTCGACCACGGCGACGGGCGGATCACGCAGCTTACGAACACGAACAAGCTGATCCGGCTCTACGACGGCTGCGACGGCGGCAAGACCGGCTCGACGAACGACGCGGGTTACTGCGTAACCGCAACGTCGAAGCGCGGCGACATGCGGCTGATCGCGGTCGTGCTCGGCGCGGAGAAGGGCTCCGTGCGCTTTGACACGGCGGCGGAGGTGTTCGACTACGGCTTCGCGAACTACCGGCTCTACCCGGTCGCCGCGCGCGGCACGAAGGTGCGCGGCGAGCTGCCGGTCACGGGCGGCGACAGGGCGGGCGTGCCGCTCGCGCTCGACGGCGACCTGACGCTGCTCGTCAAGAAGGGCGGCGAGGGCGGCATCTCGCTCGCGCCGAGCCTGCCGGAGAGCGTCGAGGCGCCGATCCGCTACGGCGAGGTCGTCGGCAGCGTCGACGTCGTCGTCGAGGGCCGCGTGATCGCGCGCATCCCGGTGATCGCTGTGCAGGAGGTCGCCTCGAAGGGGTTCGGAAACGCGCTCAAGAGGATCATCGGGAACTGGGGGATGTAGAGAGAACCGAGATGCCCGATGGGAGGTAGGGCGAGAAAATCCCTTTGAAACCGGCGCCGACCCCGCCGGTTTCATGCTTGTCGCCGGAGGGATTCTGTGATACCATATTGTAAGAATATACGGGAGGGAAACCATGCGCTTTACCGAAGAACAGGCGCGGGCGCTGGAGGCGCGCGGCACGAATCTGCTTTTGAGCGCGGCGGCGGGCTCGGGGAAGACCGCGGTCCTGATCGAGCGCGTGCTGCAACTTCTCAGCGAGGGCGCGGACGTCGACAGGATACTCGTCGTGACCTTCACGCGCGCCGCCGCGGCCGAGATGCGCATGCGGCTCACCGACGGGCTCTCGCGGCTCGCGGCCGAGGGAGACGAGCGGTTCCGCGAGCAGATGCTCAAGCTCGACCGCGCCGCCATCTCGACGCTGCACGGCTTCTGCGCGGAGTTCCTGCGCGCGAACTTCGAGGCGGCGGGGATCGACCCGGCGTTCCGGATACTCGACGACGCGGAGGACCGGCATTTGCTCGACGAGGCGGTGACGGACGCGCTCGAGGAGGTCTACGCGCGCGGCGGACGGTCGCTCGGGGCGCTGGATACAGGCCGCGGCCCGGCGCGCGTGCGCGAGCTTGCCGAGGCGCTGTACGCGTTTCTGAACGAGCGGCCCGACCCGGAGGAGTGGCTGAAGTGGGCGGGCGATCCCGCGCGGGCGCCGGTGGACGACTGGAAGGGCGAGCTCTCGCGGGAGGCCCGGCGCGCGATCGACGCGGCGATGCTGAACACGAGGCTCGCGCTCCTGCACGCGGGCTGTCCGGGCCACTACGCGCTCGCGCTCGGGACCGACCTCGGGGCGCTCGAAGCTCTGCGCGCGCTCGGGACGGCGGAGGAATTGCAGGCGGCGCTGACCTCGTTCAAGCAGGCGAGGCCCGTCGGCAGGCTCAAGGACACCGATCCCGCGGCGGTCAAGGAGGTCCAGACACTGCGCACGGCCGCGGCGACTGTCTTGAAGCGCGCGAAGCTCTCGACGATCCCGCTCCGGCAGGCGGTCGAGGACGCTTTGAAGCTCTACGACGCCTATCCCGCGCTGATCGAAATCGCCCGCTCGATCGCGGAGAAGCACGCGCGCGGCAAGGAGGAGCGGCTCGGGCTTTCCTATTCGGACCTCGAGCGGCTCGCGCTCAAGGCGCTGAACGACCCGAACACCGCCGCGGGCGTGCGCGAGCAGTACGACTACGTGTTCGTCGACGAATATCAGGACATTTCGGACGTGCAGGAGGCGCTGATCGGGCGCGTGTCCCGGGAGGACAACCTGTTCGTCGTCGGCGACGTCAAGCAGTCGATCTACCGATTCCGGCTCGCGGAGCCCCGGCTGTTCCTCGACCGCTTCCAGCGCTACCGGCGCCATGAGGGCGGAGAGCTTCTGCCGCTGACCAGGAATTTCCGCTCGGCGCACCCGGTGATCGACCTCGTGAACGCGGTGTTCTCGCGCGCGATGCTCGGCGGCGACGCGGAGATCGTCTACGACGAACTCGCGAGGCTGAACCCCGGGCTCCCCGCGAAGGAAAACGCGCCGGTTCCGGAGATCCACATACTCGACGAGGGCGAGAGGCGCGAGGAATTGGACGAGGACGTCGAGGAGCTCGGCCGCGCCGGGCGCGAGGCGCTTCTCATCGCGAACCGCGTCCGACAGCTCATGGACGAGGACAAGGCCCTGCGCTTCCGCGACATCGCGATCCTGACGCGCGCGAAGGCGTCGGTGTTCAACGCGATGGTGCCGGCACTGCTCGCGGAGGGGATTCCCGCCTACGCGGAGGGGCTCTCCGGATACTTCGACGCGATGGAGATCGCCTTTGTCGTGAGCGTGCTGAAGCTCATCGACAACTTCCGCAGCGACACGGAACTGATCGGCGCGCTGCGCTCCTCGATGGCGGGGCTTTCGCTCGAGGAACTCTCGCGGATACGGCTTTCCTCGCCGGAGGCCGCGTTCTGCGACGCCGCGCGCGGCTACGCCGAATCGGGGGACGGCGAAACCGCCGTGAAGCTCGGCGCGTTCTTTCGGATGTACTACAACTGGCGGCTGCGCGCGGGCTCGCTGGCACTGGGCGAACTCGTGCGCGCGGTGATCGACGAGAGCGGATTCTACGCCTACGCCGGGGCGCTGCCCGGCGGCGCGCAGCGGCAGGCGAACCTCGACCGGCTCGTGACGCGCGCGGAGCGGTTCGACCTCGAGGTGTCCGGGTCGCTCTCGCGGTTCCTCGCGCACGCGGAGCACATGCGCGCGCGCGGCGACGGCGACAGCGCGCAGTTGCTCGGCGAGAACGACGACGTCGTCAGGCTTTTGACGATCCACAAGAGCAAGGGGCTCGAGTTCCCGGTCGTGTTCGGCGCGCTGACCGCGCGGCGGTTCCGGGGGGCGCGGTCGGACGAAATGCT
>JAAYZL010000394.1 GCA_012514855.1 Clostridiales bacterium | reverse complement strand
TGCCCGACCTGCGCGCGCGCGTCGATCGACATCGAGGCCGTCGCGACGAAGGTGCGCGAGGCGACGCGCGGCGTCAACAGGCCGCTTCGCGTCGCGGTCATGGGCTGCGCCGTCAACGGGCCGGGCGAGGCGCGCGAGGCGGACATCGGCATCGCGGGCGGGAAGGACGGCGGCGCGCTGTTTGTCAAGGGGCAGCCGCCCCGGACCGTGCGCGGCGACCTCGCGGAGATACTGATCGCGGAGATACGAAGGATGCTTGGGAGCGACTGATTGCCGGGATACAAAGGATGCTGCAATGAGCGAACTTTGGCGGGAGCTGATCAGGCGGCAGAATCCGGAACTCGCGTCCGCCCTGACGCTTCGGAGGGTCTCCATCTCAAAACAGACGGGCGAGATGACTGTGCGCTTCAACGCGGACAGGCTGTTTTCGCGCGCCGAATTCAAGGTCGTGCAGCGCGCGATCGCTGCGGCGTTCCCGGCGGTCAACGTGCGCGTCCGGCTCGCGTACCCGGCGCTGAAGGAGGCTGCCGAGCGCGACATAGCGAGCGTCTCTGAGCTCCTGATCGAGCTCGTCAAGCACGAGAGCCCCGGCTCCGCGCCGTTTTTATTGAACAGCAGCACCGACTTCTCGCTGAAGGACGGCGTGTTCACCGTGCGCGCGACCGGCGAGGAGGGCGTCAGCTACATGCAGGCGCGAAGCGTCGACAGGCTGCTCTCGGACATTTTGCGCGAGCTCTTCGACATCGAGGCGAGGACCGTCATCGAGGCCGCGGGCAGCGAGCAGAAGCGGCTTCAGCGCATCCGCGAGGAGAGGCTTCGCGAGGAGGCGCGCATGGCCGCCGAGGCCGCGCGCGAGGTGCGCGAGGCACCCGCCCGGAACGGCAACGGAAACGGCCGGAAGCAGGAGGCCGTCTACGGAAAGCCGATCGCGGACGCCCCGACGCCGATGAACGGGATGACCGAGGACATCGGCCGCGCGACCGTGATGGGCGAGGTCGCGGGGCTCGAGATTCGCGACGCGAAGAACGGCCAGTCGAAGATCGTCTGCTTCTCGATGACCGACCGGCTCGGCTCGATCAACTGCAAGCTGTTCCTGGGCGGCAGGCGCCAACAGGGCGAGGGCTCCGTGGAATCGCAGGCCGAGGCGCTGAAGTCCGCGCTCGAGGACGGCAACTGGGTCAAGGCGCGCGGCAGCTACCGCTACGACGACTTCCGAAAAGAGATGGTGCTGATGGTGAACGACATCGTCGGCGTTCCCCGGCCCGTGCGCGAGGACGCCGCGAAAAAAAAGCGCGTCGAACTCCACGTGCATACGCAGATGAGCTCGATGGACGCGTGCGCGTCGGCGAGCGCGCTGATCGCGCAGGCGGCGCAGTGGGGGCACCCGGCGATCGCGATCACCGACCACGGCGTCGTGCAGGCGTTCCCGGAGGCGTTCACCGCCGCGAGGAAGGCGGGCGTCAAGCTGATCCCCGGCTGCGAGGGGTACCTGATCGAGGACGCGCCGGAGATCGTGAGCTGCTCGGACCGCAGGAAGATCGCGGACACGGCGTTCGTCGTCGTGGACTTCGAGACGACCGGCCTCTACCCGAGCGCGGACGAGATCATCGAGATCGGCGCGGTGCGCATCGAGAAGGGCGTCGAGGTCGCGGAGTTCTCGCAGCTCGTGAATCCCGGCAGGCCCGTGCCTCCGCGCGTCGTCGAGATCACCAAGATCACGACCTCGATGCTCGCGAACGAGCCGAAGCTCGAGGCCGTGTTCCCCGCGCTTGAGAAGTTTATCGAGGGCGCGGTGCTCGTCGCGCACAACGCGCCGTTCGACATGGGTTTTTTGCAGCGCGCGTTTAAGCGGTTCGGGAAGGAGCTTGTCAATCCCACGGTCGACACGCTCGCGCTCGCGAGGAATCTCTACCGCGGGCTTCGCAACCACAGGCTCTCGTCCGTCTGCAAGCACCTGGGCATTTCGCTCAAGAACGCGCACCGCGCCGTCCACGACGCGCGCGCGACCGGCGAGGTGCTGCTGCGCTCGCTCGAGGAGATGGGCGCGCAGAGGCTTTCGGACATCAACTCGTCGTTCTGCACGGACGCCGCCGGCCAGTCGCACCACATCGTGCTGCTCGCGAAAGACCAGGTCGGCATGAAAAACCTCTACCGGCTCGTCAGCGAGGCGCACCTCAACTACTTCCACCGCACGCCGCGGATTCCCCGGAAACTGATCGAGAAGTACCGCGAGGGGCTGATCGTCGGAAGCGCGTGCGAGGCGGGCGAATTGTTCCGCGCGGTCGTATCGGGGCAGGACGACCGGACGCTCGAAAGGATCGCCAGGTTCTACGACTACCTCGAAATCCAGCCGATCGCGAACAACGCGTTTCTGCTGCGCGAGGGCGCGGTCAAGGACGAGGACGGGTTGCGCGAATTGAACCGGAGGATCGTCGACCTCGGCGACCGGCTCGGCATCCCTGTCGCGGCGACCGGCGACGTGCACTTTTTGCACCCCGAGGACAGCATTTACCGCGCGATCCTCATGGCCTCGAAGGGCTTCGAGGACGCGGACAACCAGCCGCCCTTGTACTTCCGGACGACCGACGACATGCTCAGGGAGTTCGCGTACCTCGGAAAGGACACGGCCTCGCGCGTGGTCATAGACGCTCCGAACCGCATCGCGGACATGATCGGGGAGCCGAAGCTGTTCATCCCGCACCCGGAGGGCAAGGAGACGTTCCAGCCGCACTGGGACGGCGCGGAGGACGAGCTCCGGGAGTTGACGCTGTGCCGCGCGCGGGAGATCTACGGGGGGAACCTGCCCGGGATCGTTCAAAGGCGGATCGACAAGGAGCTCGGCGCGATCATCGGCTACGGCTTCTCGACGCTGTACATGATCGCGGTGAAGCTCGTCGCAAAATCGCTCGCGGACGGATATATCGTCGGCTCGCGCGGCTCGGTCGGCTCGTCGCTCGTCGCGTACCTGTCGGGCATCACCGAGGTCAACTCGCTGCCGCCGCACTACATATGCCCCCACTGCCGGCACTGCGATTTCGACGTGCTGAAGCTCGGAAAGACCGGCCTCGACCTGCCGGCGAGGGACTGTCCGGAGTGCGGACAGCGCATGGGCAAGGACGGGTTCAACATCCCCTTCGAGGTGTTTCTGGGCTTCACGGGCAACAAGGTGCCGGACATCGACCTGAACTTCTCCGGCATTTACCAGCCGACCGCGCACAACTACGTCAAGGAGCTGTTCGGGGCGGAGTACGTGTTCCGCGCGGGCACGATCGGCACCATCGCCGAAAAGACGGCCTACGGCTACGTGCTCAAGTACATGGAGGAGCGCGAACTGAGCTTCACGAACGCCGAGAAGGAGCGGCTCGCGCGCGGCATCACCGGCGTCAAGCGCACGACCGGGCAGCACCCGGCGGGCATGGTGGTGCTTCCGGTGGACTACGAAATCTACCAGTTCACGCCGATCCAGCACCCGGCGGACGACACGGAGTCCGAGACGGTCACGACGCACTTCGACTTCGGCTCGATGCACGACGTGCTGGTGAAGTTGGACATACTCGGCCACGACGACCCGACGATGCTGAGGCGCCTGCAGGACCTGACCGGCATCGCGCCTGTCGACGTGCCGCTCAACGACCCGGAGGTGTTCGGGAGAATCCTCTCGCTGTTCTCGTCGCCGGAGGCGCTCGGGCTCTCGGGGGAAGACCTCGGCGTCCCGACCGGCACGCTCGGCATCCCGGAGTTCGGCACGCGGTTTGTGCGCAATATGCTCATCGAGACGCGGCCGCGCTCGATGGAGGAGCTGATCCGCATCTCGGGGCTCTCGCACGGCACCGACGTCTGGGTCGGCAACACGCAGGAGCTCGTGCATCAGGGCGTCCCGCTCGGCGAATGCATCTGCACGCGCGACGACATCATGAACGCGCTGATCGAATTGGGCGTCGACCCGGAGGTCGCGTTCAAGACGATGGAGTCGGTCCGGAAGGGCAAGGGGCTGGAGCCGTTCATGGAGGAGGCGATCGGAGGGGTCGCCGCGCCGGACTGGTACATAGCGAGCTGCAAGAAGATCAAGTATATGTTCCCGAAGGCGCACGCGGTCGCCTACGTGCTGATGGCGCTGAGGATCGCGTACTTCAAGATTTTCCACCCGGCGGCGTACTACGCGTGCTTCCTGATGCGAAACGCGGACCAGTTCGACGCGACGCGGATGGTCGCGCGCGACGCGGCGGTGCTGCGCTCGATGATGGAGGAGATCGACGGCCTCGAGCGCAGCGAGCGCGAGCGCAAGGAAAACGAGTACGCGCTGCTCGAAAGCCTCGTCGAGATGAACCTGCGCGGGGTGTACGTCCGCCCGGTTGACCTGTACCGGTCGCACGCGGCCGACTTCCTGCTGACGGACGAGGGAATACTGCCGCCGATCTCGTCGCTCCCGGGCGTCGGGCAGCAGGCGGCCGAGGCGCTCGTCCGCGCGAGGGAGGCCGGGCCGTTCATCTCGCAGGACGACATGGTGCGCAGGAAGGTCGCGAAGTCCGTCGTCGAGGCGCTCAAGCTCGCCGGTTGCCTGAACGGACTCCCGGAAAGCAGCCAGGTCACGCTGTTCGAGTTCGGCATATAGCGCGCCGGGGGCGGAGATTTTCCAAAATTGGGAACCCTTTCCCGCTCCGAGCGTCTATTATAGAGGTTGCATGTATTTTTTGGAGGTGGAAGGACATGAGGAAAACCCTTGCATTCTGTCTTGTGCTGCTGCTCGCGCTCGTGAGCGTCGCGCACGCGGACCCGGCGGCGGACCCGGCTGCGCCCGAGGAGAGCTATGTGCTATGTGCCCGGCTCGAGGCGGACGGGAGCTACAGCTACGCGCTGATCGGTTCGGGCGACGGCGCGGACGCGTTCGCGGCCCTTGCCGGCGCGGGCGGGACCTACGAGGAGAGGTTCGCGGCGCTCTGGGAGGTCGCCTCGAAGCTCGAACCGGCGCTTTCCGCCGAGGGCGGAGAGGAAGTTTTGGCCTTCGCGCTGGGCTTCGGCGCCGACGGCAGCGCCGTGCGGGTGAGCCTCGGCTCGGAGGGGCTGGCAACGCTTACGGGCAAGGCTGCGTTTGCCATCGTGACCGGCAGCTTTGCGGCCGGGAATCCCGCTCTGTCCGGCGATTGCGAGGTCTACATATGGACGCTCGAGGGCGCTGTGCGGTTCGCGGAGGACGCGGCCGGGGGCGAGCCCCTGAGCCTCTGCCCGAATTGCGGCGGCATCGACGACGGCAGCAAAGAGCATACCGCCGCGATCAGCAAGTTCTGCAAGGAAGGGCATACGAAGTGCATGGGCGATCCGGAGCACTATTGCGACCCGGACGACGGCGGCTGCGGGAGGACCTATCCCTGCTCGAAGTCGAACAGCCACACGAAGTGCTTGAAGTGCGGCAAGCTCTGGTGCTACAAAAAGCACGGCGACCACAAGGAGCTCAAGTGCGGGCATCGCGGCTGCGAGGTGTACGGCGAGGAGGAGAAGCACGCGAAGTGTCCGGCCTGCGGAGGGTATTTCTGCAACGGCAAGAATCACGCCCTTTGCGATCACTGCGGACAGCCTCTGTGCAACGGCACGGACCATTCGGTGCTGGCGGAATGCCATGAGCACTATGTCTGCGAGGGTGGAAACCATGAGGAGGCGGAGTGCTTTATGCACTATGTCTGCGAGGGCGGGGAGCATTACGAATTGC
>JAAYZL010000393.1 GCA_012514855.1 Clostridiales bacterium | reverse complement strand
GCTCCCCCGCGATTCCGACGACCTCCTCGAGCGTGTCGTAGGGCTTCCCCGCCGCCGCGAGCATCTCGTCGCCGGGGCGCAGAACCCCGTACAGGCACAGCGCGAGCGCGTGCGTGCCGGATGCGATCTGCGGCCGGACGAGCGCGTCCTCGGTCTCAAATACGAAGCTGAAGAGCTTGGAGAGCGTATCCCTTCCGATGTCGCCGTAGCCGTAGCCCGTCGTCGGCGCGAAGTGGCGCTCGGACACGCGGTTCTGCTGGAAACCGCGGATCACCCGCATCGTGTTTTCGCGCTCGATCGCATCCACGCGCCGGAACGCGTCGCGGCAATCCTGCTCCGCGCGCTCGACCAGCGCCGACACGCGCGCCGGGACTTCGGGAATCCGTATGCTCATCGTGTTTCCCCTTCCGCCTGTGCAGCAATTTCATCGGCAATGTCAGAGGCCGTGCGCCCGGACGCCGGAATCCGGCGCGCGCGCGCGTCGCGGCGAAACCATGTCATCTGCCGCTTCGCGTAGTTGCGCGTGACCTGCTTGAGCGTCCCGACCGCGGCTTCCATCGTGCATTCGCCCCGAAGCGCCGCGGCGATCTCCTTGTAGCCGATCGCCTGCCGCGCCGTCGAATAGCCGTCCTCGTCGGCCATCAGCCTGCGCACCTCGCCGACCAGCCCCGCCTCGAGCATTTTGTCGACCCGGAGGTCGATCCTCCGGTACAGCTCGTCGCGCGGCCGGTCGAGCACGAACAGGCGCTCGTCGAACGGGCCGTCGCGCCGCGCGTCGTGAAGCGCCTGCTCGGTCTGCGTGCGGCCGGTGAGCCGATGAATCTCGATCGCGCGCATGACGCGCCGCACGTCGTTGGGATGCAGCCGCGCGCCACTCTCGGGGTCGACCGCCCGGAGCATCGCGTGCAGCGCCTCGCGGCCGCCCGGCTTTTGCGCGATTTCCCCGAGCTCCGCGCGAATCTCGTCGCTTCCCCGCTCGCCGAACCCCATCGGGCGCGTCAGCGCGTCGATGTAGAGGCCGGTTCCGCCGCAGAGAATCGGCGTCCCGCCGCGCGCGCGGATGTCCTCGACGCATTGCATCGCAACCTCGCGGTAGGCGGCGGCGCTGAACCTCTCGCGCGGGTCGGCGACGGCAAGCATATGGTGCCGGACACCGCGCATCTCCTCCCGCGTCGGCATCGCGGTCAGGATGTCCATGCCGCGGTAGACCTGCATCGAGTCCGCGGAGACGACCTCCCCGCCGAGGCGCAGCGCGAGCTCCACCGCACAGGCGGTCTTTCCCGAGGCCGTGGGCCCCGCGACGATCAGCAATGTAGGCTTTTGCACCATGCGCGTTCCCTCACTGAATCCGCTTGAACATGCGCTCGATTTCGCGCCGCGTGAGCGTGCGGGCCACGGGTCTCCCGTGCGGGCAGGTCGGCGGCGCGCCGGAAATCTCCATCTGCCGGAGCAGCGACCTGATTTCCGAATCCGACAGCGCGTCCCCGGCCTTGACGGCGCCCTTGCACGCGCGCTGCAGTATCTCCTCCCTGCGCGCCTCGAGTGCGGCGGAGCCCATGCCCGCGAGCGCCTCGATGGTCTCCATGAAGCGCGGCTTCATCTCCGCGCGCCCGAGGATGTGCGGAACCGCGCGAATCTGCACGTCGCGCTCGCCAAACGGCGATATGTCGTAGCCCACCGACGAGAGCGCGTCCGCGTTTTCCTCGATGAGCGCCATCTCGCGCGCCGAAACGCGGAGAATTTCCGGCGCGAGCAGCCGCTGCGAAGCGACGCCCTCCTGCACGGCCTTCGAGAGCTGCTCGTAGCGGAGCCGCTCGTGCGCGGCGTGCTGGTCGATCATCAGCAGCGCGTCGCCCCACTCCAGCAGTATGTACGTGTGAAACAGCGTGCCGATCAGTCGGTACGGCGTGGTCGGAGAATTTGGCGCAGACGCCTCCTCGCTCGTTTCCGCCGCGTCCGGGCGCGGTTGAGCGTTCTGCGCGGCATCCGTTTCCGGCTGCGAGGATTCCTCCTTGGGCGCGGTGACCGGAAGCGGGCGCTCATGGAGTGCGGAAGCGCCGGAAAGCTCCGTGATCCGCAGTCTTTTGCGCTCGGCGTCGACCATGGATTGAAGCGGCTGCTCCGTATCGGGGGAATCGC